>NJDP01000082.1 GCA_002254665.1 Desulfurococcales archaeon ex4484_58
AAATAGTTATAGAGTGAACCAATAAATGGTACAGTATTAGTTAACAATATCTTTTTCTCAACTAATATCATCCTAGCCCATATATTCTCATAGATCTCATCAGATCTAAAAACCGGGTACTCTATGAAATAAGGTATTCTGAGAATTAGAGAAACTAGAAACAACAACATTAACAATAACCATTTGTTCCTATAAAGCTCGGTCTTCACGATAATTCACTAAAAATAGATTAATTGTGGATCAGGGTCTTAAAAACTATGGATAATGTAGAGTGAGAGATTTAGTATTCTAGCTCTTATCTCTACATTTTTCATAGTATTTCTTTATCTCCTCTATTATTGATCGTTTACCAGCTAATAATATTCCATATTCTATGATTTCCTCGATCAACTTATCTTTTCTACAAGCCATTCTCAGTATCTCATTATATGTATACACACGTGGTTCCAGATCAATGCTTAATGTTGGATCAATGTATTCCGTTAATCTATCAATAGGCCTCCTCCGATCATCCCTCACTATAACCACTAAATCAGCATCAGAGAAAGCCGTATAGTCTCCACGGGCAAGTGAACCTATTAATATGATAGCTAAAACTCCTCTCTTTATCTTCTCTATAGCATAATTCCTTAATTCCCTCAATCTGTATAATAATCCATAGGAGCACCTTCTGGGTGAAAATTAGGATATCTGGTCGGAATATAGTGTCGATCAAGCTCCTTCGCTTTATCAATTAATTTTTCATTAGGCTTATACTCTGGTGGAAGATTTATCAATAATCTAGATATAGAATGTCCCCATACCTCTATACCAAGCTTCTGGTAAAGAGCTTTAACTGCTTTCTCAGCTGCTTGATGTGCAGCAAAACATGCCCATTCATACTCTCTATTCTTAAGTGCATTCTTAGCATGTTCTAAGTCTCTCAATGCTTGTCTAAACCAATCCCATGCTCTTGAAACCATTAGAACCTCCTCGATATAAAATATTCATGAAGTATCAAATATCATTTTACTAGACTAGTTAAAGAAAAATCCTCTCATCTCCTCTATACTTAACTAGGTTATACTGGGCCTCTTGCACCGAATTTACTATATATTCTTTCTTCGAGTATACGGTGCCAATCCGGTACTTTATAATCTGCGATCGCTCGGTCGCTTGTATATGGTTTAATATCTAGTACTGGTGTTTCATTGAATAAATCTAGTTTCTTAACATACAATTTATTATATATCCTCTTCTCTAATTCAACGATCGTTAATGCTATAGGGTTTGGTCTATGAGGAGAATCTGATGCAAAAACACCTACCTCTGGAATATCACTTATATCTATACCGAAACGAACCAATCTACGATGCTTAATCTTCAACACTCTACGTTGTTCTTCACTAGTCTTATGTAGATAAGCAATAATTATTAAATGAGAAAAACCATCAATACCAGTTAAACCCTCTACATACTCCGGATAAACCTCTATAACACCATCAACACCATCCCAACTATTCTTAACCTCATCATCACTATAACGATGACGAACAACACCTATAGGTTTCAAAACAATCTCCAAAACAAACACCCCTCTAAGTAAAAACCATAATAAAAAATATTCTATACTCTAACAAAATAGTATTTATCATGTGGTGATAAAAATTGCCCAGAATAGGGTATATACGTGGTAAACGTAGAGTTAAAGTAGGATGGATCAGGGGTTTAGTATATGGTGGTAAGAGTAAAGCTAGAAATAAAAATAAAGAATCTAGTTAAAAACATAATAGCAATAGTTAATAGTGGATATGAAGCAGATACTCCACAATTAATGATCCCGGCTACACTAGCACGGGAATTAAATCTCTGGCCTCCACCACCAGATTCACGTGAACTAGTATTTGATACAGCTGGAGGACCTGTCAAAGTATGGTTTGTCCCGAGAATAGCTAAAGCTAGAGTACTAGGAGATAATGTTTCTTCTAAAGAAGTTGTAGTTGACCTAGTTATTTCTACCTCAATAGATGAGCCTTTAATAAGTGATTTATTAACTAGTGAATTCGAGATCGTTATAGAGGATCCTTATAAAGGATTATGGAGATTTAGATGGGAAGAACCAGGTAAAATTAGAATGACTGAGAGAAAACCTTCTTAGCTCATCCCGAGTGTTTTATAGATAAATGCTAGTATATCGGCGTATTCACGTGCTTTAACCATAGGATCAGCTCCAGAATGACCACTTACAGTCTCTACTCTTAAATAATACTTAACACCTATTTCTTCTAGTTTAGCAGCAAATTTAAATGCATGGCCGGGATGTACTCGGTCATCATATAGTCCAGTATAGATCATTGCTGGTGGATATTTCTTATTGGGTTTAAGGTTGTGGTATGGTGAATATTTGATCAAATACTCGCGATCACTTGGATCGTCCGGGTTACCGTATTCTGTAATCCATAACTTACCAATAAACAGTTTATGAAACCTAAGCATATCCAAGACCGGGTAGCCAATAACAGCACCACTAATAACATCTGGTATCCTAGTAAGTGTTACAGCTGTAAGTAAACCACCATTACTAGAACCCCAAACAACAACTTCGTACCCATTATTCTTTAAATACTGAGCAACAGCTATAAAGTCTTGGAAAACATTCTCTTTAAACCTACCCATACCTGCACGATGCCATTTCTCACCATACTCCCCACCACCACGTATATTAGCTACAAAGAATGAACCACCATCTTCTATAAAAGGTATAACCATATGATAAAATCTAGGAGTAACACTAATGCTGAAACCACCATAACCATATAATAAAGCCTTCTTTAGATCACGCTTCTTATTATATACCTTGAATACATGTATAGGTGTACCATCATATGATCTAACCCAAAACTCCTCAACACCAAGATCACCGGCCTCGATCAATTGTTCATCTAAAACCTTTAAACCATTATTATTGTAGAGATAGACTCTATAGGGTATATAGAATGATTCATACTTAAACACACACTTATCATCTAAACAATCAAGAGAAGAAACAGTACCCGGTGGATCAAAGCTTATCTCATCCAAGAATTCACCATTAAAACTAGCAATCACTAGTTTAGAAGAAGCATTAACTAGATAATACAATAAAAACTTATCATCAACAACCTCAACAGTTCTCAATGGATAATCTTTCTCACCAATAACCTCCTCTATATCACCACTACTACTCAAACTCAATAATCTACCCATACCATCCCGGTCAAAACACAATATATAATACTTACCATTAACATAGTCTACCGGAACAGATACATAGTCTCCTCCACGATAAATCATAGACCAATTACCAGGATCAAATAGATCACCGGCATAGACGCTACTACGTCTCCAACCATAACTAACAGTAACTAATGCTTTTGAACCATCACTACTCTTATCTAAACCAATCATATATAATGAAGGAATACCCTTACCAAAAACCATCTCCTCCCGGCCATTTTCACGTAAAAACACACGTTCAGCCGGAGGCTTTACACCATCTGGTGTTTCTTCTCTACGATAAAACCTCACATAATAGTATCGATCACGGCCAATCCAAACAATATCTCCTACAACACCATACAATTCATCAACAACATCTAAACTATCAGTATCAATAATCCTAACAATACCTTCATCAGAACCACTAGAAAAAGAATAAACCAATCGATCACCGTCATCAGACACATCCATCCACTTAATAACAATATTCCTACCCAAATCTCTAGAATCAACCAATATACTACGCGAACCACTAGAACCGATCCTCTCAATAACATAAGAATCATATCTACGAACCAATAAATAATATCCTCTACGAGACAACCGGACAGAAACAACATAAGGAATCCTATAGTACTCTAGAATCCTCTCCAACAACTTACTAGATAAACTACTAAGTTCTTCTCTAGTCTTCTTATCTCTCTCTAAAACCCACTCTTTAACCTTAGGATCATCTATATTCTCTAACCAGATATAAGGATCACTCATTATACTAGACAAAACTTTTTGCACCAAGAAAACAAATTGTAGTTATTATTAATAAGTATTGAGATATTGAGATAATAGTTGACATATTACTTAGTATTGATACAAAGACGATCTATGGGGTACGATAGCACTATATAATATTACATGTTAGTATTTATTTTGATCAAAACATTATTCCTTAAGAGATAATCCTTGTAATCGTTAAAATATATATGTAGTTTTTCAAGAGGAATAATGTCCTTAGCAATATCTCTATTCAGGGCTAGTGATATGGATTTTGTAAATACTAGAGCTGTAAACATTGCAGTAGACGACTCCATAGGATCTCCTAGTTCTAGGATCGAGAGTAATTGATAATACTTATCATTCTTCACCACATCTATGAATAGAATAGCTCTATCCGGTATACTTTGCTTATATTTTTCTTCAAATAATCTAGCAGTAAATAATAGAGGAGATATTTCATAGTCGTTTAACCTCATTGGTCTTTTATCGAAGAAACCTAGTTCACGTAAAACTTTAATCTTCTCTAAATGACCCCTATAACGAATAGTTATCTCATACATTTCTCTAGCTTTTATATTACGTAGTAATGTACGTAAACCATCACTATAGAAACCCTCGAAAACACCTATACTAGGAATTTCTATATACATTATCTTTCCTAGGGGGTCAATCGTTGATACTTCCCCATTAATAATTATTCGAGACTCCCTAGTATATTCCTCGATCAAATCCTCAGCACTCCATGTTACTTGGTAGTAAAATGGTGGGATCGGTTTAGTCGGTAAACCACCAACATAGATTACTGCTTTATCTAGATAACCTAGATTATTATATAAATAACCGATAACTAGATTAGAAAAACCAGGTGCAAAACCAGCGTCAACAATATAGAATACATTCTTCTCTCTACATAGCTCTTTATAAATATATGGATCAAAATCTATAAATGAAACATCAACTATGTTTAAACCATTCTTTAATAATCGAGGAATATATTCTCTGGCAACTCTAGATGGAATAGCAGTTGCAACCAGATCTACACGGCCTCTAATACGATCCAATACTTGATCAACGCTACAAGTTTTCTCAAAAACAATATCTCCGCCAATATTTTCTAAAACACTAGATTTATCAATACAATCAAAAGTGATGATCTTATCAATACCTTCTCTAACTAATAGTTTTAAAGCATATAGTCCAACACGACCTAAACCGATCAATGCTAGATCATACAATACGATACACCCTAACAACTATTATTTATTAAAAAACAAATATTTTATTTAACAATGTCTAAATCTGATATAACCTATATTTAGTCTCCGGTGAAAAATTGTTATGAAGAAAATTTTTTGGATCATGGCTTTAGAAGCTTTCTTTGGAGGATTCTACGTAACTGTAACCAGAAGTATTACTCCACTATACTTTATCAAGTTAGGCTATCACATAGGAGATTTACTGTTACTTAATGGCTTTGCTGGTCTAGCTTCTCTACTAATAGCTTTTTATCTTAGAAAATACACTATGTATACTGGTGATATAAAGAAACACTTATTATTCTCACATATATCCGAACGTATACTATGGTTCTCTATACCATTCCTAGCAAGTAATAAGTTAAACGCCGTAATGATTTATAGTTTAGCAGTATTATCCTCAATACCAACTAGTTTCTTCTTAAACACTAGTTTCTATACATTATTCAATGAAGAAGAATATAAAAAACTAATAACTTACCGTGGAGTATTAGCTAGTACAGCTAGTGTCTTGGGCCAATTAATCGTTATATTGACATTAGCCTTCATAACATCAATCTATAAATACATAATGCTATATGCACTAGCTTTTATAATTGGTATAATTGCATCAATACTATTATTTCTAGTTAAAAACATAGTTATATACGAGACATTAACTGCTAGAGAAGAAGAGATAGAGATCAAAGCTACAAACATATATTTGTTACTGATAATGTTGTTTTCAGCATCAAACCTACTAATGATCGCTTGGACACCCCGTTTAGTAAATGATCTAAAAGCACCAGATTATTTAGCGGCTTCACTTGGATTAGTACAGATCATAACTAGTATATTTGCTAGTATGTTTTGGCGTAACCGGAGCTATGGTATATATAGGTCAGCTATTATAGGATTAGGTATAACACCATTCATAGTCTATACAACATTAAATCCCTACCTACACCTAGGAATAGCTATACTTTATAGCTTCTCACTAGTAGGTACAAACTTCTATGCATCAATAGCATATGCTAGTATAATTAAGAAGCTAGGAGCACCAAGAGCTGGTTTACTGCTTACAAGCTCTAATGCATTTTCACTAATGATTGCTGGTTATGTTGGATACTTGGTAGCTACACAACCACTACTGGTATTCATATTATCTAGTATACTTGGATTCTTAGGACTAGCTATTGGTTTAATAGTATTACCGGAACTAGCAGTTGTTCCACCAGAATATACAAAGATATACTCGAGAATACTTTATTCAACAAGTATTTCTAGCTATTCATTCATATTATTTACAATGACTGAAACAATAAGTATAACTTTAAAACTAATTGGTTTAACAATTGGTTTACTATCATTATTCATAATATACCGTATGATATACTATATAATAGTTTTAACTGGGAGGTAGACAATGATTATGTTTACGATCAATGAAACCGGTAACGAGACTGGTTTAGAAATTATATGGGAAGCATTTAAACTAGCATTAAAGGATCTAGTAAAGTATTTGCCAAGCATATTTCTAGCATTAGCTGTAATTGCTGTCTATATACTAATCATTATTGTATTAAATAGTTTATTGAGAAGAATACTTAGATTAATGAAGGTGGATGAATTAGCTAAGCCGCTCATTAAACAATTCTATATTAGACCATCAAATCTAATAATATTACTAGCTGATATAGGTATTGTATTATTAGCTATATACTCGATCATATTATTGGTTCTACCACAATACATAGTATATGCCAATGAAGCATTATACTATATAGGTAGAGTTGTTAGCATAATATTCATTATAATAACAACATTTATATTCATAAACGTAATAGTGGGTTATATACGTATAGAAGCTAAACTACGTGGATTCATGTTCCTCCTACTACTATTCATAACACTAACATTAATAATAGATATTACAACATTATCACAAGAAATTAAAACAGCACTAGCATGGGGGATTAGCATAGGAATAACACTATTGATAGCCGTATTCTCGATTTGGTTCTTCTTCCACGAAATAATTGAAAGAAAAACACTATAAAAAACAGGAACACCCTCAAAAACCAACCATCAATTATGCAGTTTTCTCATAGACCACAATTAATATCGTATTCAATACAACAGTGAGATCTAATAGTCTCTATAGTCTTTTAATATAGATCTTTCATAAAAATGTTTACTTGAAATAAGTTTTTAGGCATTAGATCCTGAATAACACATAGATCATATATCTAATGATCATGGCTAGCATAGAAGTAATAGGGACTGTTAGAAGCCACGATAAAATTATTAATGCTACTATCCTCCAATTAACCCCTCTTAAACTTTGGCTACGAGCTAAACCTACACCTATAATTGATGATACACTTGCATGTGTAGTTGATATAGGCATACCATATCCAAAT
>NJDP01000083.1 GCA_002254665.1 Desulfurococcales archaeon ex4484_58
GAGTTATGTAAAGCTATTATCAAACATTCACAACTCACTAAAAGAGAAGAGTCTATATATCTATGATGAATCAGACCGTATAACAACCATATTCACTAAGATCGGATATAAACATGTATTGTCGGAGATAACTAGTGAAAACATAGTATTAACTATGCATAAAACAGTTGATCCTCTGACTGGATATATTCATAGAATAGCATATGATCTAACCCGGAATAAACATATTGAGATGAAGATATATTTCTGGGGGTTAGCTGATACAATGGCTTATACATGGATATTCTTCGAAGACATAGACTTTATACCGTTAAAAACAAGTTATAGTGGTGTAGTATTAGCTAGAAACCCTAGAAAAACAATTAGTCCAGACAAGTACCTCGAATTGAATCCTTCAATACTAAGTAATAAATAGTTCTTAGGTTACCGAGTAATTATTAACAATCTATAATAGGTTTTATCATTAACTAAATAGTATATCTTAGCATAAACAATTCTCTTCTCTAAATAAATATTACTTAATACTATCGTATATGTAGAATTACTTGGTATACATGTATTATTATATGTTAATGTATAGTTTGCTAACACTATTTTCGATACACATATTTCTTTATCATATCTATTCGTTACATTGATCAACAATGTATGGTTATCGAGCCATGAATAACTATACTTTACTACTCCAACAATAGGTTTTTTAAATCCGCGAGGATTGAAAGAGAATATACGTGGTAATATGACAGCTAATACGAGAAACACTACAAGCAATAATATAAATAAGAGGTTATAATTAAATCTAGTATTTCTACTATCAGAAACAATGCTCATTCGAGATCACCGAAATAGAAAACAGATAGATAAAGGAGAGGATACTGAAAGTTACACTATAAAGCTTACACTTGTTGATGTTCTTTATTTAGTTAGTATCCCTGTTTTCATTTGAGATTTGAAACATATCTCGAGTTTAATGTAAAACCAAAACCTCGTAATCATCTGGCACGAGAACTTTCATCGAGTTTACATTGAATTCTTTATTTTTAAATATTTGAGCTCCTAAATGGTATAAAACTAAAATTTTCACTTTAGCTTTTAAACCATCTTCGATAGCTTGTGAAGTGGTTGAATGCCCTGTCCTAATGGCTTGTTCTTCTCTATCTTCCGGGAACGTTGCTTCATGTACTAGTATATCAGCGTTTTCGCTGAAAGTCAGAAGTCTATTATTAGGACGTGTATCACCAGTGTATATGATGATCCTATTATTTTTTGTTACAATTCTATATGCTACGCTTTTGATACTGTGTTGCATTTCCATGCTGTACACATCAATATATTCATCGTGGTATATAGGAGTTGATCCATCGTAGTTTGTAAAGAATACATTTTTAAATATAACTTTTTCTCTATGACCTCCAAACGTGAATAATGTATCAATGTCCTCAATATACCATTTGGGAACGTATAAATTTATACATTCACGGCAATTAAGGTTATACAAGTTATAGAAGTTTATAGCCATTAACGGTAATCCAAATATATGATCGCTATGTATATGTGTTATAAATATAGCTTTGATTCTACTCGGTTTTACACCCGATCTTATGAGAGCCTTATCCGTGCCGGGACCTACATCAAATATATAGTAGAAATCATTTATCTCTATAACAAGCATTGGATAATTCCTATTATAATATGAAAATGATCCTCCAGTACCTAGAAATATAAGTTTAACCTTCAATATGTACGGCACCGATTATACCGTTTTCGAGTATAGATTCTAGTCTTTATTATCCATATAATTGTTCATTTAATCTATTAATGTTAGACTCAAAATATATATCTCTCTACTGCTTAAAAGATAAGTGATAATATGAGGTGTAATATAAGTGGCTCTATATGAGGAAGACATAGTGACAAAGATTAGGAACATATTAAGCGATATGCGAATAGAGCTAAGCAGGTATGTCACGCATATCAAAGTTGAAGGACAAGATATTGTGATAATGAAGGCTATCGAGTGGTTAAAAAGTGTACAACATCCTGGAGGATACTGGGGATACAGATCCGTAGCTGATACCGGGTTAGCAATATTAGCACTAGCTACGCTTGGGATAAAAGACGAGAAATGGGAAATAAGACTTGAAACAGGCGAAAAATTTGAGGGAGGGGTATCTAAAGCTGTAAATTGGATCAAGAGTAAATGTACCGAATATAATTGTGAAGGTAATATATGGGATACAGCTATTGTTGTGAGAGCCTTACTAGAGTTAGGTATAAAAGATGAATGGGTATTTAAGTCTATTAACTGGATCTACGAAAATACTATAGAGAACTATAAACATGAAAAACCTCATCATGTTGCACAAGCCATTATAGCTTTGGCTAGATATGGCGACTTAAAAAGAGCCAGAGAGCTAACTAATAAATTGAAAGAAATCTTAATAAACATAGAACTCAAAGATTGTTACGTCCTGGGCCAAGTAATTGAAGCTTTTGTAGCCACAGGTCTTGATCCTTTTTCGCCTGAGATTGATAAATATGTGAGGTATATAGAAAACGAACTAAGAGAAAGTGTAAAAACAGGTATCAGCGAAACTACGTTTCAGGAAACAGTTGTTGGTTTAATGGGTTTAATTAAGTCGCATAGAGTCCACTTAGAAGACGATGTAATTCAAATGTTAATAGCAGAAATCCTTAAATATCCTGAACGTAGAAAGCCTGATGGAAGCTGGTATCATGATGCAAAGAAAACAGCATTAGCTCTTCTAGCTCTAAACGCCCTTGGACATATGCCTAGAGTAGAGGTTCATCCTAGGATTTTATATGAAACTATAGGGAAATACGAGAAAAAAATTATTAGTGTGCTTAGAGAATACGATGAAAATACCGCTAGAAAAATAAGAGAGATCAAAAAAGGATATTTGTTTACAGCCTTAGGCATTAGTGCCAGTATATTAGCTATAATACTATTGATCACGCATTTGTTACCGAATCCTACAATTGAGAATTTTATAGTAGAAACAATACTTTCATCATTAAGTGTTAGTGCATTCAAAAAAGTACATGAGTTAACTAGGATATAAAGGTGCATATATTTGTCATCCAAGAATATAATCGTCATATACGATTTCGATGGTGTTCTTGTAGATAGTTATTGGTGTTTATCAAAGATATATAGTAAATTAGCAAAAATGGTTGGGGTACCAGAAGATATATTTACAGATATAATGCTTTCCTTAGAAGATATCGCCGATTATCTAGGAATATGGGATAAAAAAGTAATATTTAACATCATATTAAACAATATTGATCACCATGGTCAGATTAATATAGACCGTGTTGTTGAGGAATACTGGAAATTAAGGATAAAATATAGTAGAGTCATTGATAATATCGAACATGTACTTAAAAAGTTTAGAGATCAAGGTATAAAATTATATATCGTGTCTGGAATGGATGACACCGTTAATAGGAAAGTTGAGAGAATAAAAGCATCAGGATTAAGTAAATATTTTGACAAGTACATTATTTACGGTAAAGGCTCTAACGTGAGATCCTTAAGAGAAGCATTAAAAACTATAATTGTTAATGAAAATGTAGATCTTAAAACCAACATTTATTATATTGACGATAAACCTCTTAATTTACTCAAAATATTAGACCTAAATATAAAATTAGTTCACTATGTATTTAAACCACCATTTCCAAAAGCATATAGCTGGTTCTATTCATCAGAAATCAAAGATAGGATCATCAAAATTTACGATCATGAGGAACTTCACGATATAATCTTTGGGCAACTTTGAATAGTGTATGTTTAATCATAGTGATACTAGAGTCTGACAATTAACCCATCATATGCGGCAGATAAAACGTTATTGGTCTTATGTTTGAGCACTTGATCAAGTTCCTCGTGCAATAAATTTTTATGTCCTATGTGGGTTGCAAAGGCTTTCAGTGGTTTAATATTATTAACAAAATCTATGGCTTCACGTATACTCATATGTCCCTTTCCTTCTTTCTTGTACCATGTAACGTCGAGAATAATTAGATCTCTACAATCTTTGATGTTCTCTATAGTTCTACTTGATAATTCAATGCCCGTATCAACTAAATATCCAATACAAGTATCTGATATATGGATCAGATACCCGGTTGTCGGTATGGTGTGATCTAATGGAATAGTAAATATTTCAATTGAATCGTTTAGTTTTATTCTCATATATTCTTCTACGACTTTAATATTATATCTTTCCTTTAACCAAGTGTTAGTAGCATTAATAAAAGGATTCAATATTTTATTATATTGATGGAAAGCATATTTGTTCATGAAAATAGTGAATTTTGGTTCTATTTTTTGAGTTTTCTTACGATCCCAAGAATGGAGCTCTATAATTCCGATCCAATGTTCATAATGCCAATGAGTTATTAATACCGTATTTATATATTTTTCATTCAATTTATATCTATTTAGTTGATATCTTATTTCAGGTGCAGCGTCAATAAGTATACTATAATCACCCAGATCCAAAAGTATACTTGCTCTAGTTCTCCGATTCTTTTCTGAATATACACTTTTTCTACATATTTCACATCTACATCCAAGGGCAGGGATGCCATCAGCATCTCCTGTTCCTAAGAATATAAGTCTCAAATTTTCACCAAATAATTTATAATATCGTGTTTGTAATATTATAATTATCTATTCTCTTAAATACTCAATAAAATTCATAATAAATTATTGAATAGAATAATAAAATACAATAGGGATTTTAGTATTCGAACACTCGTTTGAAATCTCCATAAAGATAGTTTTTACTAGACAAACATCTACGACTTTTCTCTACACAATCAAGTAGTTGCTCGGGGCTTCGCCGATAGATTTACTACTCGTTGGTTCGACGCTATATTTATCGACTACCTCGTTCTTGCCACTATCGCTACTAGACTCGAATACTTCTGGATAGGTAGCTGGTACGGCCTCACAATCAAGATAGTTATCTCAATCAATAACTGCTCTGATCCTGCCGCTATACAGTACTTTATCTTAACGATTATCTTAAACTATAATATTGTTATAGTAAAATGTTTTGTTACATATTTTATTCGATAAGAAAATTAGTTGTTATTATCATGGTTAGAATAGTTGCTAGTGTATTTAGAGTTAAGAGTAGACGCTATAAAAGCTGTATAGAACTTGCGAAAATACATTTATTTAAACATCCTAAAGTATGTGGTGTAAAGATCATAGGATACTACATGATAATACATCATGAACCCAATATAGAACCAGAGAAGATATTAGAAGAGATAAGTGTAACTAAATACTACATGTCTACTAAAATAAAAAGTAACAATTTAAAAAAGATAAATGATCAGGAACCATATTACAAGTTACGTTAGACGTGATCTCCGTAGGGAAATATGGTATGGTACTGAGGAGTTGCATTAACGAGAACCAATACATTTAAGCTAAGAAACTGGTATTAGTGACCGCGACCGGGGAGCATCATCCCACGTTTCTCTTAGGAAAACCCTATCCTATCAATTCTACTTAGTTTCTAGGCGTTATTGTTTCTTCGATTATGGTAGACATTAAATATTAGTTTCTGATTCTTGTTTTTCCTTAGGAGGTGATTGTTTGAGTATTATATATGATTTAGGTGGTTTGAAGCTTAGATTATTGTTTGGTCGTTGGGGTTATGCTCCTCATTATGCTGAACATGTAATTGATCCAGTTGATGGTCGTGAGAAACTATTGTTGGCTGATCCACATATTAGACATAGTGTATACATTTATGATCTTAATAGAGGAGTTATTGAATGGGAATATCGTGTTCCAGGAGAACAAGTTGTTAATCCACATATTGCACATATGGTTACAGACGATAACCCGGTTACTGGTCCTTATTGGTCAAGTATAGCTGATAAGATCAATGCTGGTTTAGGAGATATAGTATGCGCTGATCGTGATAATAGATTAATAGTTATTGATAGAGTATCTAAGAAGATCAAGAATGTCATTAAGATACCGGATACTAAATGGTTACATGAAGTACTTCCATCTAAACAAGGTGATGGATTAATTGTTAGTGACTATTCTAGTGGATGGTTTCGTAAAATAGGTTTTGATGGAAGTGTTAAGTGGAGTTTAGGTATTGAGAAAGCAGCTAAAGCATCAACGATCTATGCACGCGCATCTACTCACATTGAAAGTTTTGGTGGAGACTACTTATTTGTTAGTAATAGTGAAGTACATGGTGTGTATGAGGTTAACGAGAATGGTGAAGTTGAATGGATGTGTCCATGTAGATATCCATGTGTAAATGCTACATGGATGTATCATCCACATAGTGCTTTTAGATATGGATTAGCTGAAGCAGGTGGTAATTTAACAATTATTGGTTTTGAAGGTGGCGGGGGAGTTATTGGTGTTGATCGTGAGTGTAGGCCTAGACTTGGTTTTATGAAGGTTCATACAAATATGGTTGGTGATCAAAGAATAGATCTTTATAGACCAACAATGCATGGATTCATGGAGACTACACATGTATTCCCATTATTAAATGGTGGTATTGGTGTTATTGATTGGAGGGGTAAATATAGTTCACTTGTATATGAGATCATTGGTTTCCCATCGAAAACAACGTTATATTGGCTTTTAGCATGGGATGTTGAAGCTTCTCATGAATGGTTATACTTGGATCCACCGATCGAGGTTAGTGAATGGGATAAAACTATACTACAATTCATTAATTTAAGTGAACATATACTTGAATGGGAGATTATAACTACTAATATGCCTCAACTCTACCACTGGGATTATCCAACACACTGGTTTCTAGAATACTCTAATAAGGTTAAACCTAGAGAGAACGATCAATATATAGTTGCTGATCGAACAGCTATACGTGTAAGAGTTAGAGCGTTAGAAGAGGGTGTTTGTGGAAAGTTTAAAATAGTGGTTCAGCAGATCCGTGGATAGCGCCGGGGTTAAAATCTAGTTATTCTCGATGAAAACAACTTTATTCCCCGGTAAAACTTATTTATCTCTCAATAGAGAGAATTAATGGGTATGTTTAAATGAACCTCTCTAAGACTACATTATTCATAGTGTTGATCACCATATCTATACTAGCTAGTTTTCCATT
>NJDP01000016.1 GCA_002254665.1 Desulfurococcales archaeon ex4484_58
AGGTTTTTAGCATACGTGAGTTTCAGAGGAGGGGTATTAAAGTTCGTGTTGGTGAGGTTATTGATTTTGGTGGTGTACAAGGTATTGTTAAGTCTGTTAGTGGTGGTCGTGTAGTAGTTGATTTTAATCATCCATTAGCTGGTAAGACTCTAGTGTATCGTGTTAAAGTGATTGCTAAATTAGAGGATCCCGTTGAGAAGCTTAAGGCTTTGAGTGCTAAGCACCTACAGATCCCCGGTAAAGAGTTGAATATTGATTATGAACCTGATGCTAAGAGAGTAGTAGTTACTATTCCGTCTAAATACATTACTAAGAGGGGGATTCAATACGCTAAGTTATCACTAGCTACAGATATCCTTGATTTCTTCAAAGATTCTATTGATTCTATAGTGTTTAGAGAGATTATTTCGAGGAAAAGAGAAGAGAAGAGGGGGACGGGTGGAGAGACTAGTAAAGAGGAGATGGTAGGGGGAGAACCTTAGGCTACACCAGTATCCTTTATAAGTTTCCAAGCGGCTTCTTCGGATAATCCTTTTTCTCCAAGGATAGTATATCTTTCTGGTCTAATCTTATGTGCTATTAATAATGCTTTTACAATAATTTCGACTGGTACTCCAAGTTCTTTTGCTGTTGTTGGTAATCCGAGTTTCTTCATTATTTTCCTGATCCTCCTCCACTGGGGATCACCGTATAGGTATAGCATTAATATTGTTCCTAAAGCAACTTTTTCTCCATGTAAACCTTTACCGGGTGCAAGTATTTCTAGTGCATGACTAAACAAGTGTTCTGAACCAGATGCTGGTCTTGAAGAACCAGCTATACACATGGCTACACCACTACTAATTAATGCTTCAACAAGGATCCTAACTCCCTCAGGGCTTCCACTAGCTATTAGTTCATGGTATCTAATAACGTGTTTTGCTGATAGAAGAGCTAGTTGTGCAGCGTATTCTCCATAGTATTCTCCACGTAATCTATGGGCTAAAGCCCAGTCTTTAACAGCTGTTATTTTACCCAAAAGATCCCCAACACCCGATCTTAAGAGTTTGATGGGTGCTTTAGATATGATATCTATATCAGCTATTATAGCATAGGGTGTTTTTGTATAAATACTAGTTGGTTTATCTAACCCCTTTAAACTAGCGAATGGTGAGGCTATTCCATCGTGGCTTGCAGCTGTTGGTATACTGAGTATTATACCATTGTTTTTATATGCAGCATACTTAGCTAGATCAATAGATCTACCACCACCTATCCCCATGAATATCTTGATCCCTTTACCTCTAGCTTCCTCTGCTATCTTCTCTGCAGTATCTATTGAAGCATCTCTGGTTCTCCATACATATACTTCATAGTTTTTCTCAGCGAGAAGGCTTTCTACTCTCCTACCAGCGATCTCGTATGTTTTAAATCCGGTAATCAATCCTATTTTCTCTTTTCTCTCAATACTTATTTCTTCTACATAAGAGATTATCTTCTCGAGAACATTTGATCCAACAACTACTCTTACGGGTAGTATTATTTCATGTATTTTTTTCAAATTTTTTCTTCACCTATGTTTTTCTAAGAATCATCTATATATAGAGTAGATAAGTTATATAAGGATAACCAGTATTCACTAATATCTAGGTGTAAACTTTGTCTATCGATAAAAAGATCAGTAAAACTACTACGGCAGGCCTTGTTGTAGGGGAATATGTTGTTCTTGGAGCTGATAAAAGAGCAACTGCTGGTGTAGGTGTTTATCATAAAAGGGTGAAGAAGATTATTAAGGTAGATGATTATATAGCAATAACGATCTCTGGTTTAGTGGCTGATGCTGAATTCTTAGTCGAACAGGCTCGCTACATTTCTAGGAGATACAAGCTTCAAACTGGTAGAGCTATAAATGTATCCTCTCTCGCCAACTACCTATCTATAATTCTCAATGCTTATCTTAGAACATATCCCTATATTGTCCAGTTATTAGTTGGAGGATATGATCGGGCAGGTGCTAATCTATATTATCTAGACCTCTACGGTTCATTGAGCAGAGAGAAGTATATGGCTACTGGTAGTGGTTCTCCAATAGCTTTTGGTGTATTAGAGCAGGGCTATAGAGAGGATATGAGTTTAGAGGAAGCAAAGGATCTAGTGTATAGAGCAGTTTCAACCGCTATGTTGAGAGATGGATTTAGTGGTGAAGGAGTGGATCTTGTTGTTATAGGGCCTGATACATATTTAGAGGAGACCAGATTATTTAAACAAAAACTAGTTTCTAGGTAAGCGTGAGTTTTTCTTGCGAAAGTTTTTAAACCTCTATATAAGCTATATATTATTTGGTCTATAGAATCCGTTGTATTCTATTTTATTGTAACTATTTTAAAGGAAATGGTATAATATCCATCAACTTTTATCCCCTGACCATTTAGTGGTGTTGTTAATTGGAGAAAATAATGCTTGATCGTGAGAGAACAGAGTTGATTAAGAAAATATTAGCTGAGATACCGTCCGATCTGGTACTTAGTAGTATAGAGTTTGAGGGGCCGGAGATCGTTATATATGTTAGGAATCGTAAAGCTATTACTAAGTATCTCGATCTGGTTAGAAATATTGCTAGAAAGGTTCGCAAAAGAGTAGTTTTGAGGGTTGATAAAGAAAATAGGCTTCCACCCGAACAAGCTAAGATGAGGATCTTGGAGATCGTACCTAAGGACGCTGGTGTTGATCCTAATGGTATAATATTTGATGAAACACTTGGAGAGGTATGGATTAAAGCTGAGAAACCAGGTTTAATTGTTGGACGTGGATCATATATTAGACACTATATTTTAGCAGAGACTGGTTGGAGACCTGTTCCACGTAGAGCTTCTCCTCTTGAATCTAAGATTTTAAATGTTGTTATGTCTAATCTTCTACGAGAGAGTAGGTATAGACTTGATTTTCTAAAGTATCTTGGTGAGAGGATCCATAGAGACGTTATATTTAAGAATAACTATGTTAGGATAACTGCTCTTGGAGGTTTTATGGAGGTTGGTCGTTCAGCTATATTGGTGGAGACTAGAGAGAGTAAAGTGTTACTTGATTTTGGTTTGAATGTTGGTGCTTCTTCACCGGATAAAATGTATCCCGTCGTAGACCTTGATCAATTGAAGCTTTCAGAATTAGATGCTGTAGTAATTACCCATTCCCACCTAGATCATGTCGGGTTGGTTCCTCTCCTCTACAAGTATGGTTATAGAGGCCCCGTTTATGTTACTAAACCTACGCGTGAATTAATGGTTATTATGATCAAGGATCTATTGGATGTTAGTCAACGTGAGGGTAAACCTTTACCTTACTCTGAAAAGGATCTTATGAAGACGGTTTTACATACTATACCTTTAGAGTATGGTGAGGTAACAGATGTTGCTCCTGATATAAAGGTTACAATGTATAATGCTGGACATATACTTGGATCGGCTATTGTCCACCTACATGTTGGTATGGGGCTACATAATATAGTGTATACTGGTGATTTTAAATATAGTAATACACGTTTACTTGATAAAGCGAATACAGAGTTCCCACGTGTAGAGACTTTAATTATGGAGTCTACATATGGTGCTATGAGACAACAGAGTAGAGCTGATGCTGAGAGAGAGTTGATTAATATTATTAAGAGAACTGTTGAGAAAGGAGGTGTTACTTTAATTCCGGTTTTTGCTGTTGGTCGTGGTCAAGAGATTATGCTTGTATTGAAAGAAGCTATGGATAAGGGTTTGATACCTAAGATTAACGTTTATATTGAGGGTTTAGTTAATGAGGTTACAGCTATTCATACAGAGTATCCAGAGTATCTTAGTAAGAGTATAAAGGATATGATTTATCGTGGTGAAAACCCATTTGTATATGAGTATTTCAATATAATTGAGGGATCGATGGCTAAACCTGATATCCTCGAGGATAGACCTTCAATCATTATAGCTACTAGTGGTATGTTGACTGGCGGACCTGCTGTTGAGTATTTAAGGTTAATGGCTAGTGATCCTAGAAATAGTTTAGTATTCGTTGGTTATCAGGCTGAGGGTACTCTGGGCCGTAGGATCAAGGATGGTTTACGTGAACTACACGTTGTTGTTGATAACAAAGTCGAAGTTATTAAGATTAATCTAGAGGTTTACAGTATTGAGGGTTTCAGTGGTCATAGTGATCAGAATGAGCTTATAAAATATACCACACACATTAACCCTAAGCCTAGAAACATTATATTGACTCACGGCGAACCAGTAGCTACATATACTCTAGCCAGGTTATTGTCTAGATTACTTAGAAACCCTAGATTCGGCTATAATGGTATATCGATCTATACTCCTCAAATACTTGATTCTATAAATTTAACGTACCGTAGATGAGTGTTTGGAATTGAAGAGAGCATTATTCCCTGGGAGGTTTCAGCCTTTCCATTTAGGGCATTTGAATGTTGTTAGAGAGTTGTTGAAAGAATTTGATGAACTAGTTATTGTTATCGGTTCTGCGCAGGAAGGATTTACTTGTAGAAACCCTTTCACAGCTGGTGAGAGGATCGAGATGATCGATGCTACTTTGAGAGGGGAGGGTTTCTCACGTGATAGATACTGGTTAATACCGGCACCAGATCTTCATAGACCATTAGCTTGGACCACTTACATATTATCTATGGTTCCAAGGGTTGATGTTGTTGTCTCTGGTAATCCCCATGTATTATATATTTATAGATGGATGGGTTTTAGGACTAGAGAGATTGATTTGATTAATAGCGATAAATATAATGGAACATATATACGCAGGTTAATGTGTCGTGGTGGTGAGTGGCGAGAGCTTGTACCGAGAGAAGTATCTATTTATGTTGATCAAATAAATGGTGTAGAGAGGGTTAAGAGGGTTTGTAGCGATGAGTGTCGTAGTTATTGATGGGAGTATGGGTGAAGGTGGTGGGCAGATCCTAAGATATAGTTTAAGTTTATCAGCCTTAACTCTTAAACCAGTTAGGATATTCAATATACGTGCTAAGAGGAGTAATCCAGGGCTTCGTCCACAACATTTAACGGCTGTTAAAGCTCTTCAAACAATAACTAATGCTCGTGTAGAAGGGGCTAGTGTTGGTAGTATGGAGATATACTTTGAACCTAGGACTAGAAAGCCGGGAAACTATATATTTAATATAGGGACTGCTGGTAGTGTTTCATTAGTGATACAAGCTATACTACCTACGTTATTGTTTAGTAATGGTTATTCTAGAGTAGAGATTACTGGTGGAACAGATGTACCTTGGAGTCCACCCATAGATTATATGAGGTTTGTTTTCAGCTATAATCTTAGATTATTTGGTGTAAATATTAATATAAAGCTTCTACGTAGAGGACATTATCCACGTGGCGGTGGACGTGTAGTTTTAGAGATTAACCCGGTAAAGGATAGATTGAAGCCAATCAGCATGGTTGAACGTGGAGATATTAAAGGTATTAAGGGTATTAGTCATGCCGTAAAGCTTCCATCACATGTTGCTGAGAGACAAGCACGTAGTGCTTCACAGTACATCCGTGAAAAGCTTGGGATAGAGCCTGTCATTGAGATCGAAACTTATCCCTCTGATAAAGACCCGCATCTAGGACCAGGTAGTGGTATTGTATTATATGCCGATGTAGAGTGTAATAGTAGGTTGGGAGGAGATTCTCTTGGTGCTCGTGGTAAACGCGCCGAGATTGTTGGTAGAGAAGCTGCTGAAAAACTAGTGTATGAGCTTACTAGTAATATGTGTTTTGATAGTCATATGGGTGACATGTTGATACCATATATGTTTCTAGCAGCTGGTAAGAGTATAGTTGGAGTCTCTAACATTACTCTACATACATTAACAGCTATAGAGGTTTCTAAAAAGTTTCTACCAGAAGCGCATGTAGAGATCGAGGGTTCAAGAGGGGATAAAGGTAGGATTATTATTGAAGGTGTTGGTTTTTCTCCATAAACATATTGATAAGTTTCTCTCTAACCAGATCTAGGTTATCTCCACGAATAGCCGATACCGGGATTGGATCAATGCCATAATTCCTCTTTAAAATCTCTATCCTCTCTTCTAGAGTCTCACTAGGAGTAATATCTATCTTATTGATTAGAATAATTATTTCTTTATCCCCTAAATATTCTTTAATCGAGTTATAGACGTTTAATTGCTCATTGAAACTATAATAGCTTTGAGGATTAACATCAAAAACATAGATCAACGCATCAGCTAAATATTTTATTGCAAGTACAGCTTTTGTTTCAACTAGATTCTTCTCCTCTAATGGACGATCAAGTATACCGGGTGTATCTATTAATGTTATCTTACCATATGGTTCGACGTTTAAATGTCCTACAATAACGTTTTTAGTTGTAAAGGGGAATGGTGAGATCTTTGGTTTTGCACGTGTTAATCTACTTAGAAGAGTTGATTTTCCAACCTGAGGCATCCCTGCTATAATCACTATATAGCCTCCAGTAATATCTGGTAATTTCGATAGTTCTTTAGCAGCTTTTTTAAGTTCGAGGATTATTTTCTGATTCCTCCTATATACAGAAAATAATCTTCCAATACCAGATCTAAAGGCTTTGACTAAGTCTTCTTTTTCAGAGGAATTCCTGATCAAAGCATAGTGTTCTCTATAAATGTTTATCGTTATTCTTTTCATTCTCTTGAATCGTTTGATATAAAAATCAAGGTCTCTTCCAGTCTCTAATTTAAATAGTTCTCCGTAGAATGGATGCATGTTCTTTATAGTATTTAGTAATTCAATATTTTTATCGATCTCATTTAATAGAATATTGTATGCTGTATTGAGTTTAGCTCTTAATGTATATTTAAGGACTAGAAAGGGTTTTCTCTTACTAGGCAGGGGGATCGATATAGTTTTTAATCTATTATTAATTGTTTCATAGAGTTCTTCGTATGTTTTTACATAGTATTTCTTTAGTTTCTCTGGCTTTTCCATTGTTATTCCTACACATCATCTCTTTTCTCTCCATACTTTTCATATCTTTAAGGGTTATTATTATCTACTTATCGTAGTCTTGATCGATACGATTTCTTTAGCTATCTTAACCAGTCTTCTATAACTAGTTTCACTTATATTAAATGTATTTACTACTTCTTTTATATCGGGGATTTTTCCATGGTTTAGATACGTAGAGACTATATATGCTAACGCATATTTTCCTCTCCCACTCCTAGCCAATGCTACTGGATAGTTTTTCTCTATAAACTTTAATCCTTCATATATTGTTCTCCATAGATTCTTACTACTAATGTTCTTTTCAGCTTCAAGTGTTGCATGTGATTTTAGTGTATTTATCATTTTTCCCGACTCAAATATTTTCTCATAGTTTATTTCAAGCCATGGTTTATTCTTTACATAAGAGTATGCCTCATGGTATAGTTTTAGATGATATCTATACCTATGTATTGAGGGGTTTCTCTTTGGATTCTTTCTCATTCTAACTTCTCTCCATATAGCCTCATTTTCATCCTCATTTACTGGTCCATAATAGTATATCTTATCAATTACATAGCCGCAGGAGCTACAGATTACTTCTCCCGTTTGATAATCCCAGACAAGAATACCTCCGCACAAGGGACATTTCTCAGTCATTACTTATACGCCCCAATACCATTATTTTTCCCGGGTGGATTTTTCTAGAAAATAGTGTATGTATGTGGGGAGAGGGGGGTATCCGAAACTATTACTTTATGGAGAGTATAGGAAAGATTGCCTTTCTCCTAGTTTAATGTCTGCTATGAACTTATATACCTCTAATGAGGATATCTTAACTAGTAATAATGTATGGTGGAGAGACTTGGAGGTATTACCTGGTACGATTGTAGGTGTTAGGGTTAATGATGGTGTTGTTATTGGTGGTGAGAAACGTTTAACTTATAATGGTTTTATTTTGAGTAGGAATACTCGTAAAGTATATCCGATTACAGATCATGTTGGAGTAGGTTTCGCTGGTTTAATGGGGGATATAGAGTTTCTTGTTAAAATATTGAAGTTAGAGGCTAGGAATTATAGATTACAGTTAAACCGTGAAATTAAACCTAAAGGTTTAGCTAAGATACTATCTATTATTTTATACTCATATAAGTTAGCACCATTATTAACTGAAGTTATAGTTGGTGGATATAGTAGTGATGGTCCTCAATTGTTTGTGTTGGATCCCGTTGGTAGTTTGATCGAAGAAAGATACACTGCTCTTGGTAGTGGCGGACGTGTTGCTATTGGTTATATTGAACCTAGGTATAAAGAGGATCTAGATATTAGGGATGCTAAGGAACTAGTTATTAATGGTATTAAGACAGCTATTGAGAGAGATGCTGTTTCTGGCGATGGTGTTGATTTATTAGTTATAACTAGTGAGGGGTATAAGCTTGAAGAATACTTGTTTAAGAGAGAATCAAAAGTATAGAGTACTAATTTAATACGCTCTATAATTGAACGTGTTTGTATATAGTGAATACTGTTTATTCATCTATTATTTTATCATTTTAGATTTTATTTATGCAACATTTATATATCATTGGTGCTCTCTAATATATTTATTGAAAAATAATTTTCTTGGGAGGGTATGTCTTGAAGAATATTCTAGGTCTACTCTTGTTATCTCTACTCTTATCCTCAATGATAGCACCTTCAATAATTACAGCATATAGTAGTAGGCAGCCACACAAGGAGAAGGTTGTCCCGGAGATAGTTAAAGAAGTGTTTAGTGATGATCTAAAATTCAATGTTGTTCATGGGTCATCTAATGGTTTAAGGGTATTGGGGTTTATAAAGCCTAGTGAAGAGTATCGCTCAGTACTTGTAGTTGTTAAGGATAAATACTTAGATCTATTAAAAGCTAACGTGTTCAAGATCAAGTATTCTATACGTTTACCGAAAAACGATATTGTATTATCATATGTTGTCGTCTCTAAAGAGCAATTAACAAATCTATTATCATTGCAGGGTGTAGAGAAGATTATTCCTTCGCCAAGTATTGATAAGATCTTTGGTGTTGGAGGAGAGAGGAAGAAATTGTTGGCTTATGAGGATCAAGGTTTTGAGAAGAGAACTCGTTCACCTAATGGTTATAGTGGATATGGAACATTTAAATCATTAGATGTTATGGGTGTGAAAAAGGCTTGGGAGACCTATGGTATGTATGGAGAAGGTGTTGTTGTAGGTGTTGTTGATACTGGTATTGATTTTGGTTCTCCAGAGCTTGGATTAGATGCTATGGCTAGAGACGAATATGGTTTACCAATGACTATTGTATGTGATGAACACTTAGCATTTACACCTATAAACGTTGTAGTTAATGCTTCTGGTTATCTAAACACTAGTGGTGCAATCATACCAGTATATAGTACAATATACTCGGCAATCTATGGTATACCAGTATATTATGTTGTACAGGTTGATGTTGATTATAAGATGAACACTAATATTACGAGTTCGTCTGGTGTATATAAGTTTGGTATTTTAGAGTGGGGCTTCATTGATTGGGTGACTGGCTACTATATAACTATTCTTGTACCAGTAGTATTAATTAATACTACTTATCATTATGGATACGATACAGCTATATTTGATTTATCCACGGCATTTTATCAATTATCTACCGAGATGAGGGATCTAGAGAATAGTACTCTAGGCACTATTTACTGGCGTGCACCAGATCCTAGCTGGGAGGATTATAGTTTTGAAGATGAACCAGTAGTTACCCTGGGTATAAACGAGATTATTGCTAGAGATTTTGATAGTGATGGATTCTATGATTTCTCGCTAGGTAGTATTAGTGGTTACTATCTAGATACCTGGGGATTAACTGATTATACATGGAATGAAACAACTATGACATTAACACCAGGATCTCCAGGCCAAAGGATCGGTTTAGATCCTTATGGTAAATACATAGTAGTGTTTACTGATATTTATGGTCATGGAACAAGTGTTGCAACAGTAATTGCTGCTAGAGGTAATGTTGACTACATAGGGTATGGTGGTGAAACCTATAAACTATATGGTGTCGCTCCCAAGGTAAAGTTAGCTGGTGGTACTGGTTTCTTATTTGGAGATTTAATGATGGTTGAATACTGGATCGCTGGTTGGGACTGGTATTATAATCCCTACTATGGATTCGTACCAGTACCCGGTTATTTCGTTGATGAGGAATATATGGAGCTTATTCATAGAGCAGATATTGTAAGTAACAGTTGGAGTTATATTAATGTAGTTAAGTATCTGCATCAATTCCCAGGATATGATATTTTAAGTGCATACTTCAACCACATAACACTCGGTAAATGGTTAGGAACTCTACTATATACCGAGTATTGGTATTCTGATAATGTCACATTAGTGTTTGCTGCTGGTAATGAGGGACCCGGATACGGTAGTGTTAATTCGCCGGGCGCCGACCTATGGATAGTTACTGTCGGTGCATCAACTCTATTTGAATATTACCAGTTATTTGATTATCCACCGGGCTATGCTGATGATATTATACCGTTTAGTAGTCGTGGCCCTAGTGGTGTTGGGTATCCTAAACCAGATGTTGTAGCTATTGGTGCTTTTGAATGGGCTGGTATAAGAACTATTGAGGGTAGAGGATATGGTGTAGTTGGTTATTGGGAGGGTGTTGGTCCAGGATTAACGTTGTTTGGTGGTACAAGTGAAGCTACACCATTTGTTAGTGGCATACTAGCTCTTGGTGTACAAGCATTTAAGGCTAAATATGGACGTTTACCGTCTCCTCTAGAATTGAAGACTCTACTTAAATGTAGTGCTGATGACTTAAACTATCCGGCTCTATCACAGGGTAGTGGAAGAGCTAATGCATACAAGTTATTGAAGACTATACTTGAAGACGATTTTATAGCCTATATATATAATGGTATAACTAATGCTTTTGTAGATGCCTATGGAAACTTCTATTCATACATGCTTGGCTTCGATCCTAGTGGACTAGGCTATATGTTTGATGCGGGTAACTATGCAGTAGTAGCACCAAGTTCTTCTAGTCAATTTGACCTCTACATTAAAGGGTATGGTTATGCATCTATCGATGCAGTAACCTATGTTACTAGGAGACAATTAGTGTTGTTTAGAGGCCTCTATGACTTCTCCGTCAAAACATTCACTATTCCTCATTGGTTATTGCGTGGTATAGATTATATCGAGATCTACGTAGTGTTCATGAATTTAACGTATCCATATCCATACTATGATATGTTACCGAATGATACAAGCTATTTGATCCGTGTTGACGCATTTGATTGTTACATGGGTAATCTATATAGATTAAATACCGAGGCAAGATCATCTACAACAGCATTATTAACTATTGGTAATGTTGGCTCTAGGATTAAAGGCGATATTCTAGTAAGGCTTAGACCTAACCCATATAGTTTTCCATTAAAACCGGTTAAAGCATTAGTGGTTGCTAGACTCTATAAAGCAGTTAGATTCTCGTGGATCAGGTTCTCTCAAGGACTAGTAAGAGTTAATGGATTAACAACAGTAACCGGGACTATTCGTGTACCCAGATACGCTAAACCCGGTGTATACGAGTATAAGATTAGGATAAAGACACCATCTAAAACAATAATTATACCGGGAACCATACTAGTACCTCTAGTATTTAGCGAGGGCAAACTATACTCGTTCCTATATACTTATAAATCAAGGTTAAGCTATGATTCATATACACCGATAGGACTAGTAGATCCTCTATATGGAGACTTAACAGAATCTCTTGACTGGAGAATGATACCAGTACTCATATATGATCCTACAGTAGTTGGTCTTGTAATGTATGCTAGGTGGAGAAGTGGTTATGCTACATCACTAGAAGTTGTTGTTGCTAAACCGGGCGGTGTCATCGACTATGGAGGTTATACAAATAAATTTGCAACATATAAATTAACTGGTACAAATGGATATGTATATAACCCGAACCCATATGATCAGTTGAGAGGTAGATTAAAGCTATTTATACCGGCATTCTGGCCTTTACCATTGAGATCAACTGATATACAATACCATTATACAGCTTCCCCCGGCTATGATTACATAAGGAGCACTAGTTATGAGAATTCACCATACTATTTCGGATTATATAGAGTATTCATAACGTATGGAAGCTATAGTGGTAAAATGTTATTCGATACTGTGAGGTTAGCGTTCTTCCCGATAAGAGGAGCAATAGGTGTAAATACAATAGATTCTGATGTATATCAAGTAAATGTTGAGTTCTACGCACCAATATACGTATATCAACTACTATACGCTAACCTCTATGTCTTCACAGATGTTGATGCAAATATTTCTAACTCAATAAAGTTGAATTTAACAATAGGTTATCGTCAATACGGTAATGGATCGTTCTCGAATGTGTTGGTTACAGAAGCATATAAGTTAATCAATGTATATAGGATGAGATATAGAATACTATACATAGTTGGCGCCTCTTTCGTAGTGAATGGAACATCTAATATAGACGTATCACTACTATTACCGGATATATACTGGCATACAAGTGGAATATACTACTACGACTACGATAATAGTAGAGTAGCCGTATCCGGGTTATACTATTCAGCATTACCAACAACCGTATTAACTGGTGCTCCTAGATAATTTCTTTTTAACTAAATACTTTTTTCTTCTTGGTGTTTATTCTTGTTTAATTACAAGAGAGCTATGGAGTTACAATCTATTCTTTCTCGTAGAGTTCTAGAATCCTTAGCTGATACTCCTCCGCTTAATGTGGATTCTATAAAGTATGTTGCTGGTGTTGATGCTGCTTATTCTGGGGGTATAATGTATGGTGTTGCTGTTTTACTTGATTATAGGACAAAGTTTGTTGTGAGGGAGACTGTCGTATCTAAGAAACCAGCTATTCCGTATATTCCGGGTTTACTTGCTTTTCGTGAAGCTCCGGCTTATATCTCTGCATTGAAGAGATTAGGGGTTAAACCAGACATTATATTTGTTGATGGACATGGATTATCTCATCCACGTGCTTTCGGGATAGCTACTCATGTAGGGTTAGTATTGGATACCCCAAGCATAGGTGTTGCTAAGAAGAGGCTTTATGGTGAAGAAATAGTTAAAGATAACAAGATATATATTTATGCACATAACCATGTTGTTGGAGAAATAATTGTTCATAAAGGTAAAAAACTATATGTAAGTATAGGATATAGGATCAGATTAGAAGACGCCGTTAAAATAACAAAACAAATGCTAACACCACAATACAAACTACCACTACCAACAGCATTAGCTGACCAGAGGTCAAAAAGGATAGCTAGAAAAATGAAACAAAAATAAAAAACACCATAAAAACATTAAAAATACCATAAAAAAGAAGAGGGCCCGTAGCCTAGCCTGGATCAAGGCGCCGGCCTGCGGAGCCGGAGATCCCGGGTTCAAATCCCGGCGGGCCCGTCTGTAACATTTTTAATACCATATTTTTATTAACCCGTAGAAACGATAGAATAGGCATGCTATCAGTGCTCCGCATAATTCTTCATTAGTTAGTGATCTCCGCCCCAAAGGCCTTCATCATCCCAATAAACTATATGGTTCAGGTAATTTTAATTTATATATTTGATGATGAAAATCATCGCCTCTGAATAAGTGAAGTGTTGAAGCCTCGTGGGTCTGATTATTTCATTCTACATTCTTTTAATGTTTTTATTAAATCGAATGTTTTAGAGACAATTTTTACTGGTAGTTTTTTATTCTTAGC
Organism: Desulfurococcales archaeon ex4484_58; assembly: GCA_002254665.1. Classification (GTDB taxonomy): domain Archaea; phylum Thermoproteota; class Thermoprotei_A; order Sulfolobales; family Desulfurococcaceae; genus EX4484-58. Next base: position 13,771 of record NJDP01000016.1, read on the forward strand.
TACCTCTTCCATCGAAGCTTTTTCTGGGTCTATGTTTTTTAATTCTTCATAGTGTTTTTCGAGAACTGTATAGGTAGAGATTCTTGTTCTTTTAACTATTGCTACGAAATACGTTCTACCTAGCTTAACTACGTATCTCTTTCCCGTAGTACAAGTATTGAGTAATAGTTCATCTACATGTTTACGGTAACTTTGTTCGATCACATATTTTTCACCAGCCTTAACCATTATTCCATTCTTAGTTAACCACCATAGAGCTCTTTTTATAACCATACTTTTTAATCCTAGTATTTCTCTCAACTCATTCATTGTTGCGCCTTGCATTACATGTACATGGTATATGAATGGTATTAACCATGGTTTTCTAGTGATCAATGCTAACAATAATCCTTTTCCTTTTAATCTCTCTCTCCAATTCTTCAATTATCCATCACTACTCATAAAGTTATTTGATTAACTATAATATCTCCATATCTAGATGTGTTTATATATAGTTGTTATAGGAGGGGTTATTGTTTTGGAGTATAAAGTTAGGGATCTAAAATTAGCTGATCAGGGGAGGCTAAAGATTGAGTGGGCCGAAAACCATATGCATGTATTAATGAGGTTGCGTAAGAGGTTTTCTCAAAAGAAACCTCTCAAAGATCTAAGGATAGGTGCTGTTCTTCATGTTACTAAAGAAACAGCCGTTCTTGTTAAAGCTTTGAAAGATGCTGGTGCTGAGGTGTATTTAGCTGGTAGTAATCCATTATCTACACAAGATGATGTTGCAGCTGCACTTGTAGAGTATGGTATTCACGTATATGCTTGGAGGGGTCAGAGTAGTAGTGATTATTATTGGTGTATTAGGCAGGTTATTGAGAGTAAACCAGATATAGTTCTTGATGATGGAGCTGATCTCCATGCTACTCTTCATAAAGAATATGTTGAGATAGCTTCTTCTATTGTAGGGGGTACCGAGGAGACTACTACTGGTGTTAATAGATTAAAGGCTTTAGAGAAAGAGGGTCTATTAAAATATCCTGTTATAGCTGTTAATAATGCCTATACTAAGTATTTATTCGATAATAGATACGGTACTGGACAGAGTACATTCGACGGTATACTTAGAGCTACTAATATATTGATTGCTGGGAAAGTGGTTGTAGTAGCTGGTTATGGATGGGTTGGTAGAGGCATTGCTTTAAGAGCTAAGGGTTTAGGTGCTCGTCGTGTAATTGTAACAGAGATTGATCCATTCAAGGCTTTAGAGGCTGTATTCGATGGCTTTGAAGTAATGCCTATGAATAGAGCGGCTGAGATCGGTGATATATTCATAACCGCTACTGGTAATAAAGCTGTTATTCGTCGCGAACATTTTGAGAAGATGAAGGATGGAGCTATACTAGCTAATGCTGGTCATTTTAATGTAGAGATATGGATTCCTGATCTAGAGGAGATGAGTGTATCTAGGAAGAATATAAGACCATATGTTACAGAGTATAGGTTGAGTGATGGTAGGAGGTTATACTTGTTAGCTGAGGGTAGACTAGTGAATCTCGTGGCAGCTGAAGGCCATCCTAGTGAAGTAATGGATCTGAGCTTCTCTAACCAGTTATTAGCAGTGAAATACCTCTATGACAATAGGGGTAAGATACCACCAAAAGTATTTAATCAACCACGTGAACTAGACGAGAAAGTAGCTAGGTTAAAACTAGAATCGATGAATATAGAAATAGATATGTTAACCCATGAACAAATAGAATACTTGAGATCATGGATGCTGGGAACATAGTTTCTAGGTAGGAGTAATTTATAAATCCCCATCAATAATACGATTATATGATAGGAGAAACCTCTGGGCCCGTAGCTCAGCCAGGTAGAGCGCCCGGCTCATAACCGGGTGGTCGGGGGTTCAAATCCCCCCGGGCCCACTAAATATAATAGCATCAAAGCGTTACCCCCTTCCTCTGCTCTGTAGCTTTAAAATATACTTGAACGCTGCATCAGCCGCTTTCGCTCCTTCACCAGCCGCTGTTATTATCTGTTCAAATCTATACTTATATGGGCCTCCAGCAGCATCTCCTGCAACATATATTCCTGGGAGATTTGTTGATTGATCGGGATTTATCTTCGCGTATCCCTGTTCATCAGTTTCTACACCTATTTTCTCGAAGAATTCTCGGGGGGGCTCCGATCCAATCTCTACAAACACTCCATCTACCTTTAATGTTTTTTCTTCATCACTTACCCTATTCTTGACTTTAATAGCTTCTACTTTTTCTTCACCAATAATCTCTGATACTACACTATTCAATACAAACTCTATTTTAGGGTTCTTAGATGCTTTTTCGACATACATTTTAAATGCTCTAAACTGATCTCTACGATGTATTAGGTAGATTTTTGAAGCTAGAGATGCAAGATATAATGCTGATGATAAAGCAGAGTTTCCGCCACCTACTACAGCTACTATCCTATCTTTAAAGAGGGGGCCATCACATGTTGCACAATAAGAAACTCCTCTACCGATCAACCGGTCTTCACCAGGAACATCGAGTTTTCTTTTCTTACTACCAACTGCAAGTATTACGGCATATCCACATATACTTGATCTACTACTCCTAGTCTCTATACACCATAGATCATCTTTTCTCTTAACATCAACTACTTCATCAATAATAATCGGTACATTATATTTCTTAACGTGATTAACAAATTTCTCGATAAGCTCAGAACCTGTTACCTCGGGTATTCCTAGATAATCATCTACTAATGGTGCTTCATTAACTAATCCACCTAAAACTTTGGTTATAACTATAGATTTTAATTGATAACGTGCAGCATAAAGTGCAGCTGATAAACCAGCTGGACCCCCACCAACAATTATTATGTCGTACTTCTCCTCCACCGGTTTAGTTTGAGGTAGACCTACTAAACGGAAACTTAACGACATAACATGATCACCCTTCTACCCATTAAACATTGAACCGTAAAATTATTTCCTTAATATCACCCTAATAAAAATAAAATTAATTAATTAAAAGTTCTATAAGGGTACTTCAGGTGTTTTACTATGGAATACACTGAGCTTGGATGGACTGGAGTTAAGATCTCAAGGATCGGTCTGGGTACGTGGCAGTTTAGTGAAGCATGGGGAGTAACTGATTATAGTTTAGCCAAGAAGATCGTTGAAAAAGCGATAGAGAAAGGCATAAACTTCTTTGATACAGCAATGGTTTATGGTCATGGTATGAGTGAAGAGTTTCTAGGTAAAGCTTTGCGTGAACTAGATGTTAAGAGAGAAGATGTTGTTATAGCAACTAAGATCCCTGGTGATTTCCTGAGTTTTGATGATGTTTTTAAAGCTATTGATCGATCTCTTGAGAGACTTGGTGTAGAATATATTGATCTATTGCAACTACACTGGCCCCCATGCTGGCATAATCATCCTACATGCGAATATGCTAGAGCTTTAGAACGTATTGTTAAATTGGGGAAAGTCAAGTTTATAGGTGTGAGTAATTATCCACCAGCATTGATCGATGATTTAAGATCATGTTTCTCAACAATAGATATCGTTAGTATGCAATATAGATATAATTTAATCGAGAGACAAGCTGAGAAAGAACTTATTCCATATGCTGAAATGAATGATTTAACGTTCTTT
>NJDP01000017.1 GCA_002254665.1 Desulfurococcales archaeon ex4484_58
ATTGTTGTTTCGGTTAATGTGTTTCTAGTAGTACTTGTTGTTGATCTATTTGTTTCTGTAGATAGTGTTGTTCCAAGTAATATGAGAGTGGTTGATAGTATGACTAGTGTTGAGATGAGTAGAGCTAATATAGTTTTTTCACTCATAAACATCCCCTCTAATCAAAATATGTATTCATCGTTCTGAATAACTATTTAGGATAGGAGAACATGTATCTAATACGTGACAACTCCGTCACGTTTCATGGAACAATACTTTACTCCCCATACATACATAGCCTCTCAATACCCATTACATAGGATACACCAGCCCCCGTCACTCCATAAAGAATAAGCTTATTCCCAGCCTCATTAACAGCTTCATATATAGGCCATAAAGTTGAGTTTATAACTGTACTACCAGTAGCTAATACTATGTCTACACTGCTTATTAGTTCAATGTTACGTGTATGATCCATTATCTCTACATCACCGATCCTCCTCCCTATATTGCTCGGATCCATATCTGTAACATAAACTCTACGGTAGGTTCTAGTAGCTTCTCTGACAATTGCTGGTTGATAACCAATAACTAATAATTTTTCACCACCATATTTCTCGACAATATATCTCATCATTTCACGAGCACACTTAACTGGTGTATCTCCACGACAATGGATAGTCTTATCTATTAACCCCAAATATCTCAATACAACATTTAATGTACAATAGAAGATCGTTCTATTCAATATACTATCTAATTTCAGATCTAATATCCTACTAATATTCATAGCTCCAATATAGGGTGATGAAGTGAATACATGGGCTTTCTTATTGTAAAGTCTACATTCCATCATATATTCTTTACCACGAGCAATAGCATATTCACTACTCGGTAACCTAAACCATTCAGGCGGGATTATATGAGTTTCTAATACAGTATCTCTACCCCTAGTATTCGAGTAGGAATTAACTCTAGCATTAAGTAATGAATACTCTTTAACTATCCTCTTTAAAAAATCACGTACATATTCATCGTATATATACAATTAAACATAGCCTCTACAATCTATGGATATAGAGGTTAAATTAATATATTATTGCATCGATTAAATTAACTTAACTATATGAATTATTGGTGTATGATCTTGGATTTTAGATACATGGTTTTAACTATACCATTGCTGATAATACTTATAGTTCCAATAATGATCACTATCAAACCAGTATATGATCCACAACTAGATTTTAATGAGTATAATACAGTGTACTTCTACGGATCCCTCGTTGATCCTATTGGAGATGATAAGGGGTTTGGTAATTTAACTTATCCAACAAATGAGGTTTTCCAACCTGGTGTATTTGATCTAGTAAATTTCACTATATATGGTGATAGTTCATATCTATACTTTGAAGTAACCATGAGGAATATTGGAGATAATCCATGGAATGGGCCGAATGGTTTTAGTGTACAGTATATACACATATACATGTTAACAACAAATAATAGTCTATCATGGGACATAGAAACATTTGGATTAAATGTATCGATCTGGCATGGTTGGAACTATGCATTACTAATAGCTCCTGGATGGGATAATATAGCAGTACCATATGGTCAATGTTCAGCTTTATATGATGGTAACCATAACTTATTAGCTGTAGAAGATAGTGATCAATTGAATGTAACGACTAGAAACAACTCTATAGTAGTGATGGTATCACGTAGTATTCTTGTTGATAACGAGAATATTGATAAGTGGGTTTTTGTTGTAGCTATTGCTGGTTATGATGGTTTTCAAGATATGAAAGTTAGACCGGTTGTAGCCGGTGATCCGACTGAATGGAAGTTTGGTGGTGGTGATCAATCAGCTATAGAAGCTGGTGTTCAACCACTAATAGTTGATCTACTAGCACCAACACCCAATGATCAATATGATATGCTTAGATCATACGATATAGTTACTGGTAGATACGCTTTTATCGGTGGAACGGATCTTTATGGAAACTTCTATCCACCCGGTACACTCCAGCAGAACGTAACAATCTATACTAATGCAACAGTTACAACAACTACTACATTAACAGAAACAACTATATTGACAGAAACTAAGACTACTACGGTAACAATAGCAAATACAACCATAACATTAACAAGTACAGAAACAGAGACAGTAACACCAGCAACTACAACAACAACTACACTAACCACTACAACAACACTAGTATCTACACTAACTTCAACTACTACATTAAACAATACATTAACTAAAACAGTAATACAAAATAATACAGTTACAGAAACTAAAACCTTAACAAGTAATGTAACTAAGACAAAGGAGATATCATACACAACAACAGAGACTTACAAGACAACAGTTAAAGAAATAGTTGTAGAATCTACTCCTCTCTATGCCGGTATAGTATTGATGGTTATAGGAGTAGCTGCACTAGTATTTACATTTCTAATTAAGAAGTAGGACTTACATATTTTTTAATATATTCACATAATACCCTTAATTTATCTCTAGTCTCCCCTAGATCGTTTGAAGCAATAGTTATAGCGAGTTTACGTATGAATCTATCATATTCTCCTTTTCTCTTAGCTTTCTCTAATTCACCTCTTAAAGCTCTATAGATTCCATGTTTTTCTAATAACTCAATGAACCATTCATTATTGATGGCTTTAGGTATTAATTGTTTTAATTCATTATAGTAATTAATGAGTTCTCTACCTACACTACGTATATCTCCATAATCAACTAGTAGTTCAATTGCTTCATCTCCATAACCATGAGAAGCTAGTACGAGTAGTGATTTAGGACTTGAATAGTATTTTATAGCTACAGCTTCACTATAGAGCTTAGATGATACTTCAAGCACGTATGGTCTATAGGGTTCATCTAATTTAAACCTAATAAACCTAGATCTAACATATAGATCGTTTCTCCACATCGAAATATATTTTTCAAGAGTCTCTTTATCCTCTATAACGATCTCCTCTAATGGAACGATATCCCATTCTATTAGTTTCCTAGATTCACTAATACTTAATAGTCTACCATTCGGTTCTCTAGCGTTTAATAAGTATAGTTTGAATTCCTCAATATTGTATAGTTCAATATTTGGTCTAAGAATAGCTGGTTCCGGAGGCTCTAGTATGAAGGTGAAAGTATATCCTCTATATTTTTTGAGATAATTGTAGAGACTGGTTTTCTCAGCTATCTGGTCGGCTACATAAGCGTAGGGGTTAATTATTTCTTCAATACTGGCTATCTCTAATCTTCTCTTAACATACATCATATTATGTAAAACATAACGTGTAGCTGGTACCCATCTCTTTAAAAACTCGTTATAGTAGAATGTGATCTGGTATCCATCTATTCTCTTTGAAATTTCAACAACACTATTAATTGATGGATCGGGTATCTGTACTTTATGTCCTTCTATATCATATGATCTATGTGTCGGATAAGCTATGAGTAATACTTTATCCTTGCTTAAATATAGTATTGTACCTGTTGAGTCTAGACTTACTGGAAAGTATCTAACGTAGGTTCCCGGCTTCCATGAATATATACAGAGTTCACCATCTCCTATCTCTACGCAATTTCTTTGAACATACTTCATGAACACATGTAGATACTTATCATTAAATACATCGATCTTCTTTGTAGGTTCTCCTAGAAGCTTGGATACATTCTTAACTTCTTCCGGAGGAGCTTCATAGCCTTGATCAATTAATTTCTTGAAGCTTTCAACTATACATATAGAGTTACCGCGACAACTATCTATGATTCCATTTATCCCCATAGAATAACACCCTAAGACATTATATTGATTTTATATCAGGTCATCTACTTTACTGGTTTTATTTATAGGGAATAGTAAATATTTGTTTTAGACTCTATTTCACGTGCAATATTTTAATTATGTATGGGAATCTAGAATATTATAGTGGTATAGTTTACTGTAGTAGGTGGGTATTATGGTTTTAGAGAAGAAGTACATAGTACTTATTGTTTCAATTGTTATTGCCTTAATTATTCTTGCTATTGGATTAACATATTACGGATTATACTCGTTTTCACCAACACAAACTAATACTACATCATCTCCTGTATCCACTAATACAACAACTACTACTATTGATTATAGTAAATGGTTGAAGATTAATAATGCATATATTATTGTAGCGAAAGAGAATAAATCAATTGATAGTCAGAATATAGTCTTAATAACTGCTGTATTAAATATTAAGATTGAGAATGTTGGAGATTATCCATTCATGATTTTGAATATAACTGTTGATGGATTACCTTTAAAGGGTTTCTCGAGTAGAAATATAATGCCTAGACAAAAACTAGAATTCTCTCATTTCATAATACTTGATCCCGAGCATAACGATATCAAGATCTCATGGTCTTTGGAATGGGGTAAAAATACTACGCATACAGTGAGGATAGAGTTTGTTATTGGTGGTAGAATATATAGTATTGAGGAGAACGTATCTGTTACCAAGGTAGTTACGATAGGTTAAGGTTATCTCTCATATACTCCATAATATACACCATAACCTATTACATGATCTTTTATAGTATTAAGGAATTCTTCTCCTCTATAACTCTTCTCTTCAACTATAGAGTCAAGAGCTAATACTAGAAACACGTATCTATGTTTACCATGACCTTTAGGTGGACAGGGTCCTCTATAACCATATTCTCCAAAATCATTTAATCCCTGAACACCGATATTAGTCTTCATTTCTCTAGGTATATTCGGGGGGATCACTAGGTTTGAACCATTAACTCTAACGTTATATATGATCCAATGATAAAATACACCACCTGGAGCATCCGGGTCATACACTATAATAGCTAATGAAACAGTATGATTAGGTATATTATCAACTATGATCTCTGGAGAACGATCGATTCCATCACATGTTAGATTAGAAGGTATAAAACTACTATTACCAAACCCTATAACCCTAACACTCAACAATTTCTTAGAACCCCTAATAACCTCACCAACCAAGCCAGGATACGGAATAATAGACTCTTCTTCTCCAGGTAAATAATATTGTAGATAAACCAAAACACCAATAACAATAGCTATGAGACAAACAATAGATACAATGAACCATCTACCAATAGTCAAACAAACCACACCATCCAGTAAATGATTAAAATGGACCGGCCGGGACTTGAACCCGGGACCTCCGCCGTGCGAGGGCGGCGCTCTTCCAGCTGAGCTACCGGCCCCCAACCAATCTGTAGATTTAACAATAAAATCTAATAAGTCTTTAACCCCCAAACCCCTGCAAAACCAACTAAACATCATTAACCTTATACCACTTTCAATCCTCTTTACATTGAGACAGAAGTTGTATCGTCCTTGGACAAAGGGACTTATTATCCACTTTCAATCCTCTTTACATTGAGACTTTCAATATATAATAACTATTATAGCTCATAAGCACAGCTATCTTTCAATCCTCTTTACATTGAGACATCTTGGACGATATGAGTTATATAATATCTACATTAACCGCTTTCAATCCTCTTTACATTGAGACTCGGCGTTAGAGCAATTGCTATGGGATCTACACCATAAACACTTTCAATCCTCTTTACATTGAGACGAAAGGGCGCTGTTGTTGGTAGAGTTGCTGGTAAAATCTATGGGTACTTTCAATCCTCTTTACATTGAGACAATAATATAACAATAGATGATCGGATCGAAATATCAATATTCTTTCAATCCTCTTTACATTGAGACATAGAACCAGTATATGATAATAGTGTTATCAGGTATTCGAACTTTCAATCCTCTTTACATTGAGACTTTCTCCCCAAATACCGTGATAGGATCTCATCATTAATGGACTTTCAATCCTCTTTACATTGAGACGCAGAAATGGGAGCGTAGATCAGCACCTTATAGAGAATTTGTTCTTTCAATCCTCTTTACATTGAGACTAGCCCCTCGGGCCCCGTATGAGGAAATCTAGCAACTACATTCTTTCAATCCTCTTTACATTGAGACTGCTCACTGCTTATCGCCTAGGTAGGCTTTAAGAAACTCTACTTTCAATCCTCTTTACATTGAGACAAACGCAAACGTTATTCACGCTACATTATACCAGAGCCACCACACTTTCAATCCTCTTTACATTGAGACTTAGGTAGGTGAGAATATGGGTTATCCACTAATCACCAAAAACTTTCAATCCTCTTTACATTGAGACTGGTTTTTGCTTGGATTGGATCCTACGACAAGCACTATACTCTTTCAATCCTCTTTACATTGAGACTACCTAAACCCTTATCTGATCTTATTACACGTAATGAGAACTTTCAATCCTCTTTACATTGAGACACATATATAAAAACATTATAAACATCGACAAAGAAACAGAGATCTTTCAATCCTCTTTACATTGAGACTTTTTGCATGTATTGTTTTCGAAACCAGGTTGTTGTAAACTTTCAATCCTCTTTACATTGAGACAATGTTGTTAATCTTAGTTTAGGTGGAGAACCGGGTGATCTGAACTTTCAATCCTCTTTACATTGAGACAGAAAAGCACCGAAGAAGCCGAGGTTTAAGGCTTGGATCGCTTTCAATCCTCTTTACATTGAGACTACGGTTCGGAGTTATTGTGTCTTCTAGTATTATTTATCGAAGAGTTAGGATATAAACTTATCGCTGGAGACTGCGTTGATGGGGTTCGATAAGTTTTCCGGTAGGGTATTAGTTTCGGTCATCTACTGTGGATCATAGGATTCGATCAACTTCGACATGTTTTCCATTAATTTTTCTGTTGTTTGTTGTTTATGTTTTTTGTTTTTGTATAACTTATGTTAAAACTTTATTGTTTTAGATAATTTTTATTCTTTTTATTTCTTTGTTTTCTCTTCTATATATTGTGTATGTATATGCTTCTATTACTTTCTTCTTGTCTATTGTTTTGTTAAAGTGTTTAAGTGTTTGTTTTAGAGGTATTCCTATTATTGATAAGAGAGTGCTTGTTATATATATTTCATTGTTTTCTTTGATACAATAACTATTTCTTTCTTCTCTACATTTTGTTTCTAGGATATGAGCTTCCTTTATATTGTATTTATCAATAAGTTTCTCTAATGGTATATTATCGAGTATGACTATATAGCTTATCTCTTTATTGATAGATCCTTCCTTGTTGATAATTAGATGATATAGTGATATAGAGTTTATACTGGATTTTATGGTGGTTAATCTATATTTTAGTGGTTCTATGATCTTAGAGATTAAACTAGTGATCCTATCCAGAACAACAGTATCGTCTCCAATAAGAAGTATTTCTAGATGATCAGTTAATGTCATGTAGAAACGCCTCTTGAAAAGGGATCAGCGGGTAGTCCCTGCAACCACATATCCTCCCGAAGATTATGGGGGTTCGGATGCGTCATCTTTCTTCATTTCCAGTTATATTTTATGATGTTGTAGTGTTATTATATTTTGATATAGTTTTTCCCGGGATCTATTCTTTATTATTTATCCCTTAACTTATTATGGTTTAGTTAGATATTTGTTTTTGGGTGTTGTTATTGATTAGAATTGAGAGGTTTATTAATTGGAGTTTTCTATCGTTGTTTATAATAATAGTTGTATCGATAATATTCGGTGTTATAGTGTCTTCATCTATATTGAGTTCTGATCGGAATCTTGATAGTGATGTTTATCTTATAGTTATTGAACCTGGACATGTTGATAGTGTTGAGTTCTCTAAGTATATTGGTAAGGGTAAATTATTGGTTAGGGTAAATGTATTGGGTGGTGATAGAAAGATTGATTTCTATGTAGCTGATCAACGTGGGTTAAGAATAGTTGATCCGGGGACTGTTGAGGCATCATATAATTATACATTAGATGTTAATGTATCGGGTATTTATAAGTTTGTATTTAAGAATCCTACATGGAGTGTTAATAAAAAATTTATCTATTTACAGTTAATAGTTGATCATAGAGAGTCTTTCGATTATCAGTTTACTAAGATAATGTTAACTCTACTGTTGATCGTGGAAGTAATTGGTTTAGTTGTTTTGATCTGGTCTACTAGGTATGTTAGAGAGTATCTAATTAGGCTTGGGGAGAAGATAGGTTAGAGTAGCTATGTTTCATCTCTATTCTAGATTTTTTGTTGGGTTAATCTTTTATTGTTTAAACTATATGGTTTAAATTCTAGAGTATCTTATTTGGGTGGCATGTTTTGATGTTAGAGGTTAGATGGCATGGTCGTGGTGGACAAGGTGTATGGACTGTTAGTAACTTGTTAGCAATGGCTGTTTCGCTTGAGGGTAAGTATGTTCAGAGCTTTCCAGCGTTTGGTCCGGAGAGGTCTGGTGCTCCAGTACTTGCTTTTACTAGGATTAGTGATGAGCCTATCGAGGTACATAGTATGGTTTATGAACCAGATATAGTTGTTGTACTTGATTATACATTGCTTGGAAGTCCAGCTATTACTCATGGTTTGAAGAAGGGTGGAGTGATTGTTACTAATTTTGAGGATGAACCCTCCAAGATCTATGATGTTCTAGGAATATCTAGAGGTGAATATAGAATATTTACTTGTCCAGCTACGAAACTCGCGTTAGAGATCCTTAAGAGAGCGATAACTAATACAGCTATGCTTGGAGCATTATTGAAAGCTTCACCAATAGTTAGTATGGATTCAGTATTTGAAGCTGTTAAAGAAAGATTCCCCGGAACTATTGCTGAGAAAAATATTGATTTAATTAAGAAAGCATATGAAGAGACACGTGAGGTGAAGTAGAGGTATGGTTGAAGAAAGACTTAGAGGTTGGAGAGAACTCCCATTAGGAGCAGTTACGTATAGGTTATCAACAGACTATAAAACTGGTGATTGGAGAGCACTTAAACCAGTTGTTAACCTGAATAAGTGTGTCAAGTGTATGTTGTGCTGGATATATTGTCCAGATATGGCTGTTATATGGGATGGCGAGAAAATAGTGATTAATTATGACTATTGTAAAGGATGTGGTATATGTGCACAAGAGTGTCCGGTTAAAGCAATAGATATGGTTCCAGAATATGAAGAGAGGTGATCTAGGTGGCTAAGGTTCCTCTCGAGAAACAAACTCTCTTAAACGTTAATGGTGATGAAGCTGTTGCTTGGGCTGTTAAACAGAGTCTCGTAGATGTTGTTGCAGCATATCCTATAACTCCACAGACGATCATTGTTGAGAGGTTCTCAGAGTTCGTAGCTAATGGAGAGGTACATACAGAGTTTGTAGCTGTAGAATCTGAACACTCAGCTATGAGTGCATGTGTTGGTGCAGCTGCTGCTGGTGCACGTGCATTTACAGCTACAGCTGCTAATGGATTGGCTTTGATGTGGGAGATCCTATATATAGCTGCTAGTTTAAGGCTTCCAATAGTATTAGCTGTTGTTAACCGTGCATTATCAGCACCGATCAATATACATTGTGATCATAATGATGCCTATGGTATGCGTGATGCTGGATGGATACAGTTGTTTGTAGAGAATGTACAGGAAGCTTATGATACGACTATACAAGCGTTTAGGATCGCTGAGGATGAGAGAGTATTATTACCCGTAGCTGTTAATCTTGATGGGTTCTTCTTAAGCCATACACTAGAAAACATTAGAATCCTACCAGATGAAGTAGTACATGAGTTTCTGGGAGGGTATAGAAAGATACCAAAAGTTAAGGTTGATTATTTAGAAGATGAAGTACCATTAGTATTGAATCCAGCTAGACCATTATCTTTTGGACCACTAGATCTATACGATTATTATTTTGAGCATAAAATGCATCAGATCGAGGCTATGAAGAATGTGCCGGAAGTGGTACGTGAAGTTAATCAGGAATGGTATGAGATTAGTGGTAGGAAATATGGTGATGGTGTATTAGAAACACTATACGTTGAAGATGCTGATGTAATCATTACTGTGCTTGGAAGTACTGCAGGTACAGTTAAGCATGTAGTTAGGAAGTTTAGGAGAGATGGTAAGAAAGTAGGTGTTGTTAGGATTAGGATGTTTCGCCCATTCCCACATAGAGAGATCGCTGAGGTATTGAAGAACGCTAAGGTTATTGGTGTCATGGATCGTGGTATAAGCTTTGGTAGTTATGGTCAATCATATCTAGAGATCAACAGTTCACTTTACGATTATAAGGAGAAACCAATGCTAGTAAACTATGTATATGGTCTTGGAGGCAGAGACGCTTCACCAGAATTGATCGAGAAAATGATCAATGAGTTGTTGAGTGATGCTGAGAGAGGATATGTCGAGAATAAACTTAGGTTTTTAGGTGTTAGAGAATAAGGGGGTGATCGTGGTGGTTGTCCGTACACTTCCTCAATACCCTATTAAGAAAGGTGAACCAGCATATAAGATATGGATATTTGAGCCAGGCTGGAAAGGGGAATTACCGTTAATAACTAATCCTAGACAATTAGCTGAACAGAAGAGACCAGCACTATTACCGGGTCATAGATTATGTGCTGGTTGTGCAGCACCAATAATCGTTAAATTAGCTAGTTTAGCGTTCCGTGGGCCAACAATAGTTGTATCGGCTACCGGGTGTATAGAGGTAGCTACAACTATATTCCCATATACAAGTTGGGCTATACCATGGATACATAATGCATTCGAAAACTCTGCAGCAACAGCCTCTGGTATAGAATCAGCTATTAAGGCTTTAAAGAAGACTGGTAGACTACCATATGATCACGTAGATGTTGTAGTGTTTGCTGGTGATGGTGGAACATATGATATTGGTATACAAGCATTGAGTGGTGCAGCTGAACGTGGACATGATTTCCTATACATACTATATGATAATGAAGCATACATGAATACTGGTATACAACGTAGTGGTGGAACACCAAAGTTTGCATGGACAACAACTAGCCCGGTAGGCTCCGTTATACCTGGTAAAATGGAGCATAAGAAACCAATAGCTGATATAATGGTTGCTCATAGAATACCATATGTAGCAACAACTACACCAGCACATTGGATTGATCTAATGAAGAAAGTTAGGAAGGGAATTGAGGTTAATGGGCCAGCATTTATACATGCACTAAGCCCATGTGATCGTGGTTGGAGACATGCAGAGAATCTAGCAATAGAGATTTCGAGGAGAGCAGTAGATACTTGTTACTTCCCATTATGGGAGTGGACACCAGAGAAAGGATATATGCTAACCGATCGCAGCTTATCAATAGCTAGAAACCCCAAACTTAAGCAACCAATAGAGAAATTCTTAGAACTACAGGGTAGGTTTAGGCATCTATTAAAACCGGAGAATAGACACTTATTAAAAGAACTACAAGAATACGTAGATGCTATGTGGGAGGACTTATTGAATAGAGCAACAAATGCTCCTAAATAATTTTTTACTAAAAGCATCTTCATCTCCTCTCTTACTGGTGTATGTTTTTGTCCAGTATAGATACGTTGAAGTTGTTAGAGAAACTATTATGTATCGATAAAGCATCGATCGTATGTATTGGTAGTCCTCTTCGCGCTGATGATCAAGCTGGCTTGATCGTGTGTGATGAATTATTAAATAAAGGGTATGATGTTATTAAGTGTGAGTATGGTTTAGAGAATTGTATATTAGAGTTAACGGAGAAGAAACCATCGAAAATAATTATTGTTGATGGTATTGTATCCGATAAGTTATCACCAGGTGAAGTAGTTCTAGTTAGTGAAGATGAGATTGTAGAGCAAAATATTTCTCTTGTAACTACACATAATATCCCGATCAATACAACAACGGCTATACTTAGAAACGTTATTGGTTTAAAGGAATATTATCTCCTAGGTATTAGAGTTAAAAACATTGATATAGGCTTAGAGGTTTCTGAAGAGGTTAAAAATGCAGTTGAGGAAGTTGTAAAGACTATTGAGGGGATCCTAGGAAAGTGTAGTGAAGTGAAAGCTATGGATAAAGGATCTTCATGATCATATATGGTGTTAATGGTAGTGATTTTAAGAATAAACGATAATGATTATCATAGTCACTATGATCGAGGATACCGAGCCTATACATAAATGATACAATATATGGTGGTATCCAATAACCTATTTTACGCGTTAGTATTGTTGCGAAGTATTCATAGTTTATCCTAGACTTCAATATACCATATATTCTCTCGAAAATACTTAGATCGCCGCTATCAATACTCTTACCTAGAGCTGGAGATAATATAGAGATACCGAGTAATCCGCCACCAGTATAGGGTTTTGTAACGGGTATAGCATCACCATTCAAAAACAATACATTATCCACTATAGGCTTCTTTAATGGTTTATCTACCGGTATAGCTCCACCATAAACCTCTATCTTTGAACCTAGTTCTAACCCCACCTTACGTGAAATATATTCTACTATCTTATCTGGATGTACTTGATAGGTTAAAGTAGCGAATCCAATCATAACTGTATCTGTATCTAGTGGTGTAACCCATTGGAAGAAATCTGGTGTTAAACTATTGTATAGTATCTGGATCATGTTTTCATCTAGATTCTTTGTCCTATAAATATAGTGGATCCCGATCAAATGTTGTTTGTATGGTCTAAAATATTTTCTACGAAACAAACTATATGGCCCATCACATGCTATGATTTTGTATCCTCTAACTTCTCTCCCATCAACAATTACAATATCCGGTCTATTACCAGGTTTTACTTTCACATTATATATGATCTCGTGTCCTTTACTCAATACTTTATCTAGAATAACCTCTTCTAGTAGGGGGCGGTTAACATGATATATTATTGGTTTTTTAAAGTACAACTCAAATTTTCCACGTGGTGTATAGAATCTTATCTCATTATATTTGTTATCGATGATCTTGGATCCAAGAATACTCGTCAATCTTTTGGCTATTTTCTCTCCAACTAATCCAGCACAATGTTTTGGTTTACCGACACTACTATGTTCTTCGTAGATCACCACATCATATCTATCTATGTACAAGCTAGTTAGTAGTCCAGCTGGTCCACCACCTATAACAATTACTTTTTCTCCTATCAATCACTATTCCCAATTATAGCTTCTATCACTTATTTTTATACTATATTTTTTAGCACCTAATTTCTCAACTATAAACTTATAAGAAACAACTGGATCTCCTTTTTCACCACAAGTATATACATCTACAGTTGCAAAAGCATATTCGGGCCAGGTATGGATAGCTATATGACTCTCTAAAACAATACCAACAACACTTACACCTGGATCTATTTTCCAAGCTTTAATATCTAAAAGCGTGAAACCACCGATACGAGCAGCTTCACGGACTATATCAGTTAAAGTATCAATATTACTCAAAACCTCTATATTGCAACCATATAATTCTCCATAAACATGTTTACCGATAACTTTATTTCCCCCAGTCTTCCTCCTCTTTAATTCTAGTATCCTCTCCATCATGTCCTCCCCCCTATAATGTGTTCTCCCCGGGGGGAATTAAAAATGTTTTCCTCCCCCAATACCCTCCCAAGATCAAGTGGGAATCCCCCGGGGGAGAATCTTTTCTATTATGATATATTAAAGACCCTATTATTTATTTAAGATGTTGGGTTATCATGGATTCAAGTACTTTGTAGGGTTTAGGGGGTTGGGTAGTAGGTTAGACCTAGATTTAGAAATGATATATGCATTGATAGAAGCTATTAGATTGAGTGAAAAAATTAAGCCTAGCCAAGATGCTAAGAGGAGAGCTTTTAAGAAATATGGTTTGATAGGTAGTCAACGTGATCCTTTACTTACAGCTATATTTTATGGAGTTATGAAGAGACTAGGTATACTTGACCGTGTAATCGAGGATATAGTTGATACTAACCCATATATAATAGATCCGTGGCTACGTTCAGCTCTCAGATTACTGGTAGAGATCACACATTTCAGAGATCCTTCTCGTAAAACGATCAAGTTATTGGGTAAACCAGTTGCTAGTTTTATATCTAATAAGACTCACCCCTACAATAGCATATATTACTATAGAGTATATGAGAGAATAGTAAATAATGAATATAGATTTAAACCAGTTTCAATAGATGATGAATTAATGCTTAAATACATGGTTCCATCATGGTATGCTAAGAAAATAATCGATCTTTTAGGTGAAGATGAAGCATATAGATTGTTTAAAGCATTTAATGAAATACCATTAATCAGTATACGTGTAAATACTTTAAAGACTAATGTTGAGAGAGTAGTTGAAGAATTAAGGAAGGAGGGTAAGAAACCAATTAGATCAAAGGTAGTTGATACCGTATTAAAGTTCAGAGGTCCATATAATTTTGAGAAATCAAAGCTATGGCGTAATGGATACATTATTGTACAAGAAGAAGCATCAGCATATGCTAGTATATTATTAGATCCAAAACCTGGAATGACTATCGTTGATCTAGCGGCTGCTCCTGGTGGTAAGACAGAGCATATAGGGGAGTTAATGAAGAATAAGGGTATAATATATGCTTTTGACATCTCATCATTGAGGATCAAACGTATGAGAGAATTGTTGAGGAGAACAGGTATTGATATAGTTGAGATCTTTGAGAGAGATGCTAGAGAAGCACCAGAGATCTTGGGGTACGGGATTGCTGATCGTGTATTACTAGATGCACCTTGTAGTAGTGATGGAACATTAGCTAGAAACCCTGATTTAAGATGGAGATTGCGTGAAGAGAGAGTATTTGATCTACAGGAGCTTCAAAAAGAACTCTTAGAAGCTGGCTGGAAATTATTAAGGGAATCCGGTAGACTCCTCTATTGTACATGTTCATTGCTCAAAGAAGAAAATGAAGATGTCATTAAATGGTTTCTCGAGAAATATAGAGATGCAGAATTGATCCCATTGAATAAACCATATGACCCCGGTTTTCTACCTGGAACTATGAGAGTCTGGCCACATAAACACAATACTATTGGTTTCTTCTATGCATTGATAGTGAAGAGATCAGGTTAGAGTCGACATAACGTAAAGTGTATCACCAGCTGTTAATACTTTCTTATCAAATAGATTCTTTAATCCATCCTCTATATCTTTTCTAACACTTGGTTTCTCTAAATAACCCATATAGATCTCCATGTATCTCATAATTTCATTTTCTTTCATTGGGATCCGATCTATGTATATTCGTAGTGTTTCAAAAACTTTAAATGTTTCTTTAACTTGGGGGAATTCAACGAGATAATACATTGGAGGCTCAATAACTATTCTATACGTATCACTTATGAGTAGTGAAGCTATGAATGGTACATAGTATCTTGCAGACCCTGTTTTTAGTAATGGTATAGAGTATTCTTCAATATACATTTCACTAGTATATTCACGTATAGGTGCATCTATATCTACATATGGTTCTAGATAAGGTGTTTTAGATGAGTGTTGTAGTAGTAGAGCTAATGCTCCTATAACACCGTGACTCTTAATAGTTTCTCCTTTAACAGGGTCTAGAGCCATACATTTCCCATCAATACACATGATATCGATAGGATAATTTATGAATAGTATATTCTTGATCTTCTCCACTGGTTTCTTAAATATAAATCCTTTACGTTTAACAAGTACACTTAAACGAGCAAGTATTAATGCAAGCATAGTTGAATGTTCTGGTGGCCTATATCCTTTACGTGCATTCTTCTCGATCACCGGTGGTAGATAGTATTTCTTCATTATAGTTAACACCTAACATAGATCAAATACTCTACTTACTCATCTTTACAATTGTTTTTAATCATTAATTAAATTTATCAAGAATACTATACATTAATCTATGTTGGGTGTTTATATTGAAGTTATTTGGTACAGCTGGTATTAGGATGAAGTATCCTGAGCAACTAGACCCTATATTAGCGTATAAGATCGGATTAGCTTCTTCTTCCCTAAAATTAGCTAGAGAATCCTATATAGTATATGATTCTAGAATAACTAATCATTTATTTACATATAGTTTTGTATCAGGATTATTAGCTGGTGGTGTAGACTCTTACATTATAGGTTTAGCTCCAACACCAATTGCCGCGTTCTCTGCTAAGAAATATAGTGGTTTAGGAGTATCTATAACTGCAAGCCATAATCCACCGGAATATAATGGTTTTAAACTATATGATCCTGAAGGTTACGAGTTCACACGTGATCTAGAGAGGGTGATTGAGGAGCGAGTTGAGGAGGGTAGTAAACCAGTTCATTGGAGTAGTGTTGGTAGGGTTTATTTTAGAGATGATATTGTTGAAGAATATATATCTGAGCTAATTGATGTTCTTGGTGATTTTAATAGGAGATGGGAGCCGTTCATTGTTGTAGACCTAGCTAATGGTGCAGCTGGAAACGTTACACCAGAGATCATAAGGGTTCTTGGTGGAAAACCACTAACGATCAATGCTAACCCAGATGGATTCTTCCCAGTACGTACACCAGAGCCTAGGAAGGATGCTTTAGAGAAGTATCTCGAACTATATAAAAGCGTTAATCCAGCCATGATCCTTGCACATGATGGTGATGCTGATCGTTTAGCTGTTCTCGACCCTGTTAAGGGTTTTATTAGACAAGATAGAATAATCGCATACTATGCATACCTACTACTAAGGGATCGTAGGGGGAGGGTAGTAGTATCGATAGATACTGGTAAAGTAGTAGATGAAGTTGTTGAGAGAATGGGTGGTTCTATAGAGAGGTATTTGCTTGGTAAAACACATGAGAGAGTAAAGGAGTTAGGGATTAATAATATTGTTATGGCTGCTGAGCCCTGGAAACTTATTGATCCAAGATGGGGGCCGTGGGTTGATGGTATATGGCAAGCAGCTTTATTAACGCGTGAAGTATTAAGTAGTGGTAAACCCTTAATTAAAATACTTGATGAACTGGGTATACCGGATTATCCATGGGATCGTAGGAGCTACTTAATAGAACCAGTTGAATTAAGGGATAAGATCTTCTTTGATATGAGCGAGGAATTAAAGAGCTTACTCGGTGAACCAATTGAAATACTAGATATAGATGGTTATAGGTATGAATACGATGATAAGTCATGGATATTGATCCGAAAAAGTGGCACTGAACCAAAGATTAGAGTTTATATGGAGGCTCAGCGTAGTGGGAGATTAAAATCTATGATCGAAGCATTTGAAAATAAATTATTAGAGATAATAAAAAAACATGGAGGCAGAATTGTTGAGAAAACTATTGGTTAAGTAAACCACGCTTCTTTAAAATCTCTTTAATCTTACTCTTATCCTTCAATATATCCTCACTCAAACTCTCTAAGATCTCTCTAGCTTGTTCACGAACCCCTGGATCTAAGTCCTTTAATGCATCCTCGATTAAGTCTCTTCTATGGAAGGGTTTCTTAGGTTTAAATATAG
>NJDP01000018.1 GCA_002254665.1 Desulfurococcales archaeon ex4484_58
CAATGGTTTGTTGAGAGAATAAATAGTGTACATGGAAAAATAAAGTCTCTCATAAAAAATATTCCAAAACTATCGGAGATCCCACTAGTAGATTATGGTAAGTATCGTTTAACAGATGCTTCATACTATATAGGTGCTTTCCTACTATACATACTACATAGATTAGCAGGTGATCAATGCTTCTATAAAGCAATAAAGAACTTCTTAAATAAATATAGAGATAGAAAAGCTACACTAGAGGATTTCAAAGAGACTATCAGAGAAACTTGTGGTGAAAAAGTAGAAAGGTTTTTGAAAGACTGGATTTATACAACAAAACCTATTAAACAATTATCACAAATGAATATAGAAGAAATCATTGATCAATACAAGATATGAAAAACTAGTATGTAGTTTTGGTTTTTAATCAAAATAAGATATAAAGTTTAGAAGATATTATAATATACATGGTTAATAAGTTAAACGTGTCTTTTTGCCTAATTCATCTCTAAAACACCATATACCCCTACCAAAATCAATTAATACAATACCGAGTTCTCCAAGTAACTTATCATTCAATAATACGTATCTAGAACCCTCTATAGTTAAAACATTAGCTTTAACCGGATCTACAACCCGATCTTCTGTGATAACATATACTTTAACACCATCTCTATATCTAAGCAACTCTATTCTCCGACCATCACCTGTAATCTTATAGTATTTTTCCGGTTTCACAATACTGTCCAGATCTAATTCTTCAATAATATACCTAGGCAACAATATCTCTGGTTCTTGACCGATAAAACCACTATTAGCTAACCCTATTGTCTCTATGTTTTTAATGGAATCTATCCTTTCGATCCTTATCTTTAGTCTTAACATTCTCCAAAACCTCTTCATCAATCAAAGTTAATAATAATTCTTCTTCAAGTAATGTAAGCAATAGTTCTTCCAATACTCCTCCACCTACTATAAAAATAGTTTTGTAGGTGATATATATCGTTCATCCCATTCTATTAATACCTTAGTATCTATAGTTTTGGTTAAATTTATTTATTAGAGCTTGAATCCCATCATCTTAGGTGCACATTCCCATTTGATAGGTGTACATCTGTGAATATTAAACTAGTATTTATAGGATATAATTTGAGGAAGAGCTTAGTTGAAGCAGTTGAACGTATAAAGAATAGAATTAGAGGCTTTGAGTTTATCTTTTACGATACATATCTCGTTGATAAAGATCTTGTTGATCTTGATAAAGTTAAGCACGATCTTAAAACAGCTGATCTTGTTTTATTAGATGTTAGAGGAGGCGATCGTGTATCAAAACTAGTTACTGATATTCTTGGTAAAACTGATAATTATGTAGTAGCACTTGTCGGTGGTTCAAGTGAATTAATAAATCTAACTAGACTTGGAAGTTTCTCTATGAAATCCTTTGAGAAATTTAGAGAAAATCCCTTCTTCAAAAAAGTTATCCGAAGAAAAAGTATTGATTATGAATTCATTGTTAAAATGAGAAATCGTTTTGAGAAGATCTCGAAAATACTACCTTTTAAACTATTCAGAGATGCTCAAAACTATTTCTTAATTCAAAAATACTATGAAAACCCAAATACAGAGAATATGTATTCGATGCTATTATTATTGTTGAAGGAATATTTTGGGTTCGAGGAATTAGAAAAACCGGATCCACCGATCGAACTACCACAATACGCTATTCTTGATCCTAGGGCTAATAAGTTCTATGATAATGTTGAAGATTATCTTAGAAACTATGAGTTAAAGGATAAGAGGTTAATTGGGTTATTATTCTATGGAGGTCATCACTTTGATCAACAAATACAGACTGTTAAGAGATTTATTAGAGAATTCGAGAAGAGAGGATTTGGTGTTATACCTGTTTTATCAAGTGATCTTAGATACTATATTGCTATCGAGAAGTTCTTTATGAAAAACGGTAAACCACTTGTTGATATAGTTATTGATCTGCTTTGGTTCAGGTTTGCCGGTGGACCGTTGGGAGGGGATCATTCTAAGACTTTTAATGTATTAAAACGTTTGAATACATTATTTCTACATGGGATTCATTTATCATCATATACTCTTGATCAATGGTTAGAGTCTAGACATGGTGTTCCACCGGTTGAAACTGTTACAACAATTATATTACCAGAACTTGATGGTAGATTCGAGCCATTCGTTGTACTAGGCCCGGTTAAACGTGTTTACCAAGACTATATAGTTGAAGAATATATTCCAGTAACTGATCGTGTTGATAAAATGGTTAGAAGAGCTATTAAATGGTCTAATCTAAGACGTAAAGAGAATAGTGAAAAGAAGATCGCGATCATAATTTATAATTATCCACCGGGCCCGGAGAATCTAGGTAAAGCTGGTTACTTAGATGTATTCAGTAGTTTAGCTAATCTACTAGATTATCTCCGAGAAAATGGTTATAGTATACCTACTAATATATCTAGTGATTGGATCAAAGATAAGTTGTTAGAGATCATTGGTAAGTGTAGAGATGGTGTTTGTAATGAATGTAACGGTTTAATCACTGTAAAACCTAGTATTTATCTAGAATGGTTTAATGAATTACCAAGAGATACTAGAGAAGAAGTTATTAAAAACTGGGGCAGGCCTCCCGGCGAGTTAATGGTTTGTAATGAAGGAATCGTTATACCCGGGGTTTTGCTAGGCAATGTATTTATAGGTGTTCAACCAACACGTGGTGTACATGAAAATCCCGATAAGATCTATCATGATAGAGAATTACCTCCTCATCATCAATACATAGCTTTCTATAAATGGTTGGAAAAAATCTTTAGAGCTGACGCTATTATACATCTGGGTACTCATGGTACATTAGAGTTTCTACCAGGTAAAGATATTGGGTTGTCTCATAAATGTTTCCCAGACATATTGATCGGTGATCTACCAAACATTTATGTATATCATGTTAGTAACCCCTCTGAAGCATCTATTGCTAAGAGGAGATCATATGCATTGATCATAAATCATAATACACCAGTTTTAACAACCAGTGATCTACCGGAGGAGCTCCTTGAAATCGAGAAATTAATTAATCAATACTATGAGGTTAAACAATATGGTGGTGGAGATGATCTTGAAAAGATTATTTTTGAGAGAGCTGAAAAACAAGGCTTGACCGGAGAATCTATTGATGAGATCCACGATAAACTATATGAGTATAAATACTCACTTATACCTAAAGGGCTTTATGTTTTAGGTTCAAAGCCTAGTAGAGAAGATATTATTGATTACTTAGTGGCTATTTCGAGGTTTGATCGTGGAGAGGTTAAGGGTTTATATAGATTAGTTGTCGAGGATATGGGTTATAGTTATGATGAACTATTAGATAAACCTAGTGGTAGAACTGAGAGCGGTAAGCTGTACTCGGAGGTCCTAGATGAAGCTAGTGAAAGAGCTAGATCAATTATAATTGAAACCATTCTAAAAAATAATGATCCATGGAAAATATTAACCAATACTAAACGTTTAAGAGCGTATATAGAATCTATCGAGTATCTTAAGAAAATATATAGGGCAATAGTTTCATCGAATGAACTTAAAGCTATTGTTAAAGCATTGAATACCGAATATATAGAGCCAGGTCCCGGAGGAGATCCTATTAGAAACCCTTCTATATACCCGGTTGGACGTAATATGTACCAGTTGGATCCAACCAATATCCCTACGGAAACCGCTTGGATCAGGGGTAGGTTGATCGTTGATAAACTCATTGAGGATTATCGTAGAAAACATGGTAGGTATCCAGAGACAATTAGTTTTATACTATGGGGTTTTGAGACAATGACTACTGGTGGTGAAACAATAGCTGCTATACTCTATTTATTAGGTGTTAAACCTATTTGGAAAAGCATCTATATAAGGGATCTAGAGGTTATACCTTTAGAGAAACTCGGTAGACCTAGGATCGATGTTGTTGTCAATATATGTGGTATTTTCCGTGATACTTTCTATAACCTAGTTGAATTACTTGATCAAGCTTTTAAACTCGTAGCTAATCTAGATGAACCTCTAGATATGAATTATGTTAAAGCTCATTATCTAGAAGATGAGAAACTATATGGTGAAGTCTATAGGATCTATGGGCCTCCAGAAGGTTTATACGCTACTAGTTTAACTAAGTTGATCGAGACTGGAAAATGGGTTTCTACAAATGAACTTGTTAATGCTTATATTGAAAGTATGAGGTATGGTTATGGTGGTGGTAAACGGAGTGTTTGTGTAGAGGATCTATTCAAGAATACACTGAGTAGGGTTGATCTAGTTGCTCAGATTAGGAGTCATAGTGAATACGAATTAATTGATCTTGATCACTACTATGAGTTTCTAGGTGGTTTAAAAAGTAGTGTAGAAAAACAACGTGGTGGTAGAGTTGATGCTTATTTCATAGATTCTACACGTGAAAGAGTTAAAGTAGAGAGTATAAGTGATTCGATCAAGAGAAGTGTTTGGACTCGGTTATTGAATCCTAAATGGATTGATTCGATGATAAATAGTGGATTCAATGGTGTTAGAGCAATTGCTGATCGTGTAGAGAATTTGTTAGGGTTAACCGTGCTTACAGATTCTGTTGAAGACTGGGTTTGGGATAAAGTTTATGAAAAACTAGTATTGGATCGTGAGAGAGCGGAGAGAATGAAAGAGATAAATCCATATGCGTATGAGAAGATCTTGAGGAAACTATTAGAGGCCCGTGAGAGAGGTTATTGGAAACCAAGTATTGATATAGAGGATTTGTATAGTGAATTCCGCGACCTATAGATCATTTTGATCATAAGAATTAAATAAAGTTAGCTCTTCTTATAAAGCCTTATATTATATAGATAATCAAATAGACCAGTGATCACGATCTCGGTTGCCATCCAAGCAGGCCTAGCAGGCCCTCGATCACTATATGCATGTTTTCCTGGTAGAACTCTACTCTATTCATATTTCCTTGCAGTGAGCTAGTGGATAGTCTTTCTCTAATTTAGCTAGGTATACGGTGTATTTCTTTTCATCGAGAGAAGCTTTAACTATATATCTGATCTTCATATCATTGTTTAAAGCATCATTTAAATCACTTAATGAAATATTTTCAAGAGAGACTCTTTCTATGTCAGATAGATATACCTATTTCTTCGCCTAATGTAGATAGTGTTATTACTGGTTTAGCAACTAGATCTCACTCATGAACATCTATGCTGGGATCCGGTTCTGCGTATTTATCTCTAATAGCTTATTTACTGCTTCTCTAGAGCTGATTCTTCTCTCCTCCACCAACGATGATATATGATTTATAATAGCATTTAATATTCCACAGACTCTCTCCACTCTTGGTTTTTAAGAGCAAATGCTATATCAGTTACTAGTGTACCAGCAGTAGCTGTTACTCTATATTCTAAGATATAAAATCCTTCTCTTTAATATACCCCGGGTAAAATCTCTATATTCACGTCTTAATACTGTTTTATTGACTGTTATTATCGAAATATTTGAATCAATTAATCTATAATAGATACTCCTATTAGGTTCACCTGATTTATAATTTGATGGAATAGCTGTAAAGGCAGATCTACATCTAGATCGTTGAGTAGATCCAAACAATTACCCGATCCAATAAATATACTACAATTATCTAACTTCAACTTCTTATCAACTAAACTAACTAGCACGTTTAATGCCCGATCATCGCTTATAACAACGTATCCCTGAGAAGGACATACAAACTCTACATCAACGATACCTAATCGAATAAGCTCTAACGATAATGCGACCAACACTCCCAAAACCAGTGGTATCACATGGAAAAACAATATCGCTTAATGGATTTTAGTACTAATAACTATTTATTAGACAGAAGAAACTGTCATGGAAATATTTGAGTTATTTTAAAGGGTTAAAACAAAATATTTTTATTATGGATGATGAAGAATCCCGGGTTATCTCTGCGAACGGGTACTAGACTCGTTATGATAGAGGCCCCGCATAGCTGACAGTTTTTAGTGTAGAAACAGTTTTTAGCTTGACCCTTCTTTACTATATGATTAGGTGATTGTATCATGGCTAAGTACAGAGTTAGGATCGATCCTCGTGAAAACTGTATATCTGATATGGTATGTGTATCAATATGTCCGGATGTCTTCGAAATGAGCCCAGAAGATAATAAGGCACAGATCAAAGAGGAATATAGAGAAGGAGGAAATGTAGCGGTTGGCATTGTACCCGAGGACTTAAAAGACTGTGTCACCGATGCATCTAATGCTTGTCCAGTTCAGATTATCCATGTAGAAGAGATAAGTGAGTAGCAATATCGGTGGTAACTACTATTTGGTTATAAGCAAGTTTTTTAAATAGATGTTTCAACCTCTCCTTTGATCGAATTCTTAATTAGATCTAATACCTTATTTTTATTAATTACCCTCTCTTCCCAAAGTCTTTTTATAGCAAAGAGGATCTTGGCTAGTTCCTCATCATTTGTTTTAATAACATACTCTCTTGGCGGCTTAGCATATTTTAGTATCTCTACAACCACATATTCTAGTTTCTCAGGGTTGAAACCAATATTGTCAACCACAATTATATTATATGAAGCCAATTCCTCGGCCACCTCTGGTGGAACTTTATGTTTAGATATAAGGAACATTTCATCAGGCCTATATACAGAGTAATATAGCTCAACAACCTTAGCTTCAGTTAAACGAACACCTCTACGTTCCCCTAATCTCTCGATAGCTTCTCCTCTAGAAACCCCTAATACGTCTGCGAGACCATCCCATAAACCCTCAATCCACCTAGTTCTCCACTCCTCTGCACTCAATGGTTTAGCTAATGGGCCCTTCACATCTCTTACACGTTTATACCAATCTGGTAGCTCCTTAAACTCTATTATCAAATCCGGTTTCTTAACTGGTGGTGTAGAATCTAGTTTTACAATATCATATACTCTACCACCATAGATCATTAGGTCTGGACGTAGCGCTGTATATAGTTTCCAAGTCTCCCTAAGATCACTTGTATCACCCCATGCTAGTGGTCTTGGAGCTTCTACATAGAAGCTTAAACTACCATACCCAGATACATCAATTATTATGTTTGGAGGAATCCATCTCAACTTCTGTTTACCACTACGTTCTAAGCTTAAAACATTATGTTCCGGATAAACTACAACGGCTCCTCTACTATATATTTTAAATAATAGAGCTAATATACACCAATTCTGATATAGCGATCTCATATTTGTTCTCAAACTAGTATTTATTGCTTGCATAGATTTCTCAGCATATTCCTCAAGTTTAAGTTTCCCACGTAGGAAGTCATGTGTATAGATAAATAGTTTTTTACCTAAGTGTTTGAATGGATCCTCAATAAAGCTTCTAAACTCTCTACTATAAAGGATCTTTTTAAAACCATAAAGCTCCATTACCTTCTTAGACATGAACTCTAATTCTCTAACCCAACTATATGCTTCACTAATAGAGTATCCTAGATAACAATCTATAAAACAATAAGCTAACTTACTCGTATCATCTAAACATTTCTCAACACATTTAATAGCCTTAGCTACACCGCGATCTTTCTTCTTAGACAAAATAGTTTCACCAAACCACTTCTTAATATATTTATTTAGTTACAATAAGATAAATACATTATCAGATATATTATCTTGGTGAAACTATTTTGTCTAATAAACTACCTGACTGGGTATATAACTTATCAGAAGAAGTATTGATTGAGAGTATTAAGTATCCAACAGTTCTAGGCGAGTCTTATAAAGAGATAATTGAGTATTATAGTGAGGTATTGAAGAGATACGGTGTACATGTAACCATCCATAGAGTACCAGATGAATACATAGCTGAGAATCTAACAAAAGAATACAATCCAGATAAACCTAGATACATATTATTAGCTAGGATCGGTCGGGGAGATCGCGTTCTACAATTCAATGGGCATTATGACGTTGTTTCACCTGGTGAAGGATGGACTGTAACTGATCCCTTTAAGCCTAAGAAAGTAGATGATAAGATCTATGGACGTGGATCAACCGATATGAAGGGTGGTATAGCTTCCTTTATAGCTGCGATCGCTTATCTAGCTGGTCGAGAAGACTTAGATATTGTTATAGAAGCTGCTATTGTACCGGATGAGGAAATAGGTGGTTTAACTGGGACAGGGTACTTGGTTAATGAATTAAAGAGTAGGCCTAACTGGGTTGTTATAGCTGAGCCTAGTGGTTTGGATCGTATATGGATCGGTCATAAAGGTCTTGTATGGGGTTATGTAAAGACCTATGGTAGACAAGTCCATGGATCAACACCGTGGCTTGGAGATAATGCTTTCGAAAAACTAGTTAAAGTAGCTCTATATTTCTTCGAGAAATATATTCCTATGCTCAAGAATAAGAAGAGTAAATACGACTATGATCTCGAGGGTGGAGAGTATCCAACAGCTACTCTTGGAGGTAAATTACTAAGTCCCGGCAACATTAATATACTGCCAGGTACAAGTGGTTTTAGCATTGATCGTAGACTGATTGTTGAAGAGAAAACAGATGATGTTATTAAAGAGATTAATGAATTCTTAGAAAAAGTTTCTCGCGAATTAGGTATTAAGACTGATTTCACCGTTATACAGAAAATGGAACCAGCTCTTACAGAACCAGATACAGATTTTGTAAATACATTAGTTAACGTTATCAAGGAGGATCTAGGTTTAGAGCCTAGAAGAACTATTTGTGTTGGTGGATTAGATCTTAGGTATTATACAAATGTAGGTGTAGAAGCAATATCTTATGGTCCCGGTGAACCGGAACTTCCACATAAAGTTGATGAATATATTAGAGTTGAGAATCTACATGGGGTAATAGACGTATATGTTGATTTAGCGTTAAGGCTTTCAAAGAAAACCTAGTATTAAATATAGTGATTAACTATGGAAAAACCACATACAGTCTTCCGTAACCACTATAGTGAGAGAATTGGTTTTTTATGTAGAACAATCAATTTATTAGAAGATATATATGAAGATTCTGAATGTAGAGACTTATACGTTTCTATGGAACAGCTAGAGTCTAATAGAGTTGTTATTGAACCAATTGATTGTAGATATGAGGTTGAGGAGAGTATTGATGTTTTCAATAAATATTATGATATTGAAGAGATAGAGGTTGGGGTTGGAGATACTAGTTTCTATTCCCTATACGAATATGTAATAGACTATTATCGTAATACACTCCACTATAAGATGCTTGAATATAGTGGAAAAACTAGGAATAGTGGATTTGAATATTATATGGGTGTCTTATTCGATGGTTCAGCATTCATAGTTGAAGGTTGGAGCAACCGGGTAGTAATCCCTGGTGTTAAACAATGTTTATCAGCACATACACATCCCTCACCATACCCTATTCCCAGTAGGATTGATCTTAGGAGTATTTCTAGACAATTAGTAGATCGTGGTTTAGCACATATAATTGTAGCTTATAGTTCCAGCTTAGTGATATATAGAGTAAAACCATTAACAATAAATGATCTAGAATTATTAAAAGAGATAGAAGGACTTGATCCCCCAGAGGTATTGAGAATTATTAGTAAAACAGATTCAATACGTATAAGGTATATTTAACCGTTTTAATCCGAAAAATTTATATAGAACCCATACATATCACAGATCATCTAAGGTTTTAGAAATAAATCTTATTTGTTATAAAGGATAAAAGTTTAGATATGTAAAGAAATGAGAAGCAATACCTTAGTAGATTAAGACCTTAAATAAATGGTGCTGATCTTGCCAGTTAAGATATTAATTGCTAATCGTGGAGAAATCGCTGTTAGAATTGCCCGTTCTATACGTGAACTAGGTTTTATACCTCTTGGTATATATAGTGATGAAGATAAAGATTCTCTCCACAGAAGTTACATGGATGAAGACTATAAAGTATCTAGTTATCTAAGTATAGACGATATTATTGAAGCTGCTGAAAACCTAGGTGCAGATGCTATTCATCCTGGTTATGGTTTTCTATCTGAAAACCCATTATTTGCTAAGCGTGTCGTAGATAAAGGATTCATATTTATAGGCCCTAGACCAGAGGTTATGGTTTTAGCTGGAGATAAAGTTGAAGCTAAGAAGAAAGCGAGTGAAGCTGAAGTCCCTACACTACCATGGATTATAGCTGGTAAACCAGAAGATATAGTTGAGTTTGCTCGTGAACACGGTTATCCGGTAATGATCAAGGCTGCTGGTGGAGGCGGTGGAATGGGTATACGTATTGTTCGCAACGATGATGAAGTATACTCATTATATGAACAAGCTCGGAAGGAGGCAGAGAACGCATTCAATGATCCAAGGCTTTATGTTGAACCCTATATTGAGAGAGCTAAACATATCGAGGTACAGATTCTAGGTGATGGTGAAAACATTATACATTTATATGAGAGAGACTGTAGTGTCCAAAGGAGACATCAGAAAATAGTTGAAGAAGCCCCAGCCCCTACTCTTACATCTGAGCGTAGAAGGAAGATTCTAAATGATGCCGTTAAGTTAATGAAATATATTAAATACTCTAACGCTGGCACTGTAGAGATGATCTATGATATGAAGCGTAGAAAACATTATTTCATGGAGATAAATGCTAGGCTTCAAGTTGAACATGGAATAACAGAGATGATCACCGGTATTGATATTGTTAAACAACAAATATTGATCGCGTTAAATAATAGCTTGGATCTAAGGCAAGAAGATATCGTTATGCATGGACATAGTATAGAGGTTAGAATAAACGCTGAAAACCCGATAACATTGATGCCTAGCCCCGGGATAATATCTGAATATAGAGAACCTAGCGGTCCAGGTATCCGAGTTGATTCTGGTGTATCTCGTGGACAACTAGTTTCGGTTGAATATACTCCACTTATCTCTAAACTTATAGTTTGGGGTATCAATAGAGCTGAAGCTATTAGACGTCTCGAGAGAGCGTTAAACGAGTATTTGATCACCGGTATCCAGACTAATATACCATTATTAAAAGCTATTATCAAACACCCAATATTTAGGAAGGGATACTATACTACAAGTTTTATAAATAATAACTGGGAGGATCTAGTCTCAGATATTAGACGACGTGAGATGCTACATACCGCTCTATTATTAGCTATAGTACATAGAGGTGATGATAAGGTTAAGTCTAAGATCATATCTTCAAGTAAATATACAATGTATAGTAATGGATTAACAGATACACGTATGAGTGCTATTAAACGTAAAGCATGGGTTTATTGGATAACTTTACGTAGACGTGTAAGTAGGCACGGTAGGAAATAGTCCTAAGTACATCTGCCTTTTACATGTCTGTTTAAAATTTGAGACTTATAGTTAAGTATATATTTTACAATAGGCCGTATATATTTCTCGTAACTAATCCATTATATTTAAAAACCACCTATACATTATGTATTGAATCGAATATTTATAGGTGGTTAAAGTGTCTGAGAAACCTAAGGAAGAGAGATTTGTTGTTTGGCTTGATGAAGTAACTAAAGATGATGTAGTGCTTGTTGGTGGTAAAAACGCTAATCTAGGAGAAATGATACGTGCAGGTATACCGGTACCACCTGGATTCGCTGTAACAGCTTATGCATACAAGTATTTCCTGGATAAGACGGGGTTAGGAGAGAAGATCTATGGTATGCTACGTGAGCTAGACGTTAATGATAAGAAAGCATTAGATGAGACAACAGCTAGGATCCGTGAAATGATTATGAATGAACCTATGCCTCCAGAGATCGAGGATGAAATTAAGAAGTATTATCGTGAACTAGCTAGTAAATTAAGGATCGAGCCAGCTAAGCTTAGAGTAGCAGTTCGTAGTAGTGCTACAGCTGAAGACATGCCTGAAGCTAGTTTTGCTGGACAACAAGACACTTATTTGAATGTATATGGAGAAGATAATGTAGTATATTATGTTAAGCGTTGTTGGGCTAGCTTATTCACTGCACGTGCAACATTTTATCGTGTAGCACAAGGTATTCCACATGAAAAAGCATTAATGAGTGTTACTGTCCAGAAAATGGTTAACAGTAGATCAGCAGGCGTAATGTTTACACTACATCCGGTAACCGGGGATGAAAAAGTAGTTGTGATCGAGGGTAGTTGGGGTCTCGGAGAATCGGTTGTTGGTGGTAAAGTTACTCCTGATGAATGGGTTGTTGATAAAGAATCAACAGAGATCGTTGAGGAGAAAATCAACCATAAAACATCAGCTATAGTATTTGATCCTAGGAGAGGACGTAATATACATATAAAGTGGAATGAGGAGAAACAGGTATGGGAAGATGATGATGGTGAAGTAGTTGATCTAGATATTGTTAAGAAGATGCATCCAGATAAACCAGCACTAAAACCAGAAGAGGTTAAAAGATTAGCTGAACTAGCAGTTTTGATCGAGAGACACTATGGTAGGCATATGGATATTGAGTGGGCTGTCGACGCTGATCTAGAGTTTCCGGAAAGCGTATTTATTGTACAAGCTAGACCGGAGACTGTATGGAGTGTACGTAAAGAAAAGAGTGAAGCTGTTAAAGCTGAAGCTAAAGCTACAGTTAAAATGGCTGAAGCCAAGATCATTGCACGTGGATTACCTGCAAGTCCGGGTGTTGGAGCTGGTATTGCTAAAGTAATATTTGATCCGCATAGTAAAGAAGCACAAGAGTTCAAAGAAGGGGAAATTCTAGTTACGAAAATGACTGATCCAGACTGGGTACCATTAATGAAGAAAGCAGCAGCAATAGTTACTGATGAGGGAGGTATGACTAGTCATGCAGCTATAGTTAGCCGTGAATTAGGTATACCTGCAATTGTAGGTACTGGTAATGCTACACAAGTTATTAAGAGTGGTATGGAGGTTACTGTTGATGGTAGTAAAGGTGTTATTTATGAGGGTATTGTTGAAGAACTTGTAAAGCCTAAGGAGGCTAAGGTTGAGGTTGCTGGTGTAGGTATTTCTCCAGAACAACTACTACCATTATATCCAGTAACAGCTACTAAGATCTATATGAATCTAGGTGAACCTGATGCCATAGAGAAATATAAGGATCTACCATTTGATGGCATTGGCTTGATGAGGATCGAGTTTATAATTACTGATTGGATACAATACCACCCACTATACCTGATCGATATAGGTAAACCAGATCTATTTATTGATAAGCTAGCTGAGGGTATAGCTAAAGTTGCACAAGCAATTTATCCGAGACCAATAGTTGTCCGATTCAGTGACTTTAAGACAAACGAGTATCGTGGATTAAAGGGTGGAGAGAAATATGAACCAGAAGAAAGAAACCCAATGATTGGATGGCGTGGTGTTAGTAGATATATCCATCCAAAATATGAGCCAGCATTTAGATTAGAGGTACGTGCTATATTGAAGGTTCGTGAAGAAATGGGATTAACTAATGTATGGGTAATGTTTCCATTCGTACGTACTACATGGGAGCTTGAAAAAGCAATTAAGATTATGGAGGAGGAGGGTCTTAAGAGGAGTAAAGATTTCAAAGTATGGGCTATGGCTGAAGTACCTAGTACAGCTATACTAGCTGATAAATTCGCTGAATACGTTGATGGATTCAGTATTGGTAGTAATGACTTGACACAATTAGTTTTAGGAGCTGATCGTGATAGCAATATATTAGCTGAAATGGGATACTTCGATGAGAGAGATCCGGCAGTACTAGCTTCTATCAAAATGCTGATCGAGAAAGCACATAGTAAGGGTGCAACAGTTAGTATATGTGGACAAGCACCAAGTGTATATCCAGAAATAGTAGAATTCCTAGTCGAAAACGGTATCGATAGCATTAGCGTTAATCCAGACGCAGTAATAGCTACACGTAGATTAGTAGCTAGTATCGAGAGGAAAATAATGCTAAAAAAACTGAACAAATTATTAGATAACATTAAGAGATTCTAAACAATTTCAACAAAACACCAATATTAAATCCAATAATATTTTTCATAAAAAATTGTTCTCTAAAACTTAGATATAGTTGATTCCGCTAATATACACTGAAAACCTTACACTATATAGTGTAGAGTAGCATAGTTTATATAAGGATTAGTATCAAAATATTTATTGGGGAAAATTTGCGTCTAATATTTATATTTATTACTATATTATCCCTACTATTTCTAACATCAATAGTTTCTATAGGATATAGTGATTCTGGTTATACTATTATATGGCATGGAGAACTACGTCATGAAGGTATACCGATACAGACTGGTTTGATCGTTTATAATGATGAATATGAATATCTATTAGTTTATACAACATATAATACCAGATTCGATCACCCAGTCGATCTAATATATTATTTCCCCCTACCAAGTAAACCTATAGCTTCAGATATTGTTCCATTAAAAAATAGAACACTACTATTTTTCAGTGTAGGTATTGAACGTATTAAACTAAAATATGCGATTAAAGGTATTAGAGTATATTTTGCTACCGCTGGAGGATACTCTGTTCTAGGAGAATATGTTAGTGAATACTTCAATATATCATTAATAGAAACAAGAGAAGCTAGCCTTGATCTCTTCAAAGAAATACTAAGTAGTAAAGGCTATACTGGTGAATTACCGGAAAAACTACGTGATGCTATAAACTATTATATTGAGAAAGGATGGAAATACTTCGCTATAGGAATCATTAGAGTCAATAAAACATTAACACTACTACAACAATATGTTTTCCAAACAGATAAGATAATATATCCTCTATATATTGATAAACCAAATCCTCGTGAATCTAAAGTAACTGTTTTCATTGTAACAAATAAAGCATTAGAGAAATACATTAACCCATTAACTGGAAAAGAGAACAACCCCGAGAATCTACTAGAAGGAATAGATCTTAAAGTATATATAAGAGCTTATGATACAGAAGATAGAGAAAAAATAGCACTTTCTATCTCTAAAATACTAGGCAATAAATCTATTATTGAAAAATTAGGCGGAATGATCTCTCTAAACCAATACTCTAATACTAGTTTTATGATCAAAGGTATTGTTTATAGTTATCAAAACCATGTTAAACTAAATAAGATAAAACACGATCTAGTAATGTATCCGTCTGAAACAAGTGATCTAACACTTCAAACATATCCCTCTCTACTACATGCACTCCCACCATTAGGGATTGCAAATGCTTTATTAATTGTACCATTAGCAATAGTTATTCTCATTGTTAGCCTATATCTTGAACCAGTAGCTTTATTTGTTAAAGTTCGTGATAATAAAGATTTAAAACCAACAATTATGTTTTATAGTGGATTCGTAATTATAGTGTCTACACTCATATTCATTCCACCAGATGAATCTGTTATTCAATACTATCTACTATATAGACGGTTACAACTAGCTACAATAATGCTACTATTATTCACTATACCATACTTTGTTGCATTAACTAAGATATATCCAGAGAAATATGATAAAATATCTAAATACGCTATGATCACAATAGGTATAGTTGGATTCACAATATGGAATCCCCTCTCAATACTAGTCTACATAGTACTACCAATACTACTTATCAAACTATACCTAGAACTTAGAGGAAAACAAAGTAGGTTCCACAACTATACAGTATTAACAATACTAGGGATATTCACGGCTACAACTCTATATATCTACACATTATTTATATCATCAATAATATGAAGGATATAGCTAGGATAAAATAGAATAATATATTAGAGTAGAGACGAAGATAATTGGTTCATAGATTAGCTACATCTATAATTGGTGTTTATTCCATTGAAAAGAAAACCAAGAATAGGACATATAAGGATTAAAAGAAAACCAAGAATGGGACATATAGTTATCAAACGTAGAGTAATTGAGAAAAGTGATCATTGATGGGTGTTAGAGTAAAGATCAAGGTGAATATGCTTAACAAAGAAATAGAAACAATAGCTTTAGCTAATAGTGGATTTGAAACAGATACTCCACAACTCCTAGTACCAAAGAATTTCTTAGTTTTAAACGAAATAAATCTAGATAATCTTGGGAAGCCGGTGATCATGGAATATGATACAGCCGGTGGATCTATAGCTATGTATGTGTATCCTCGTAGTTGTAGAGTGAGAGTTGTTGAACCAGATACTGTATCTAGAGAGGTAATTGTTGATCTTGTCATATCCCCTATTGAACGCGAAGTAGTTATGAGTGATGCATTGATCGAGGAATTAGGAATAATATTGTTGAGTCCAAGGAAAGGATTATGGAGATTCGTTAATGACCCAGTAGATAAGATTAGAGAATCTTATAAACCCACATATTGGTAGAGAAAGAGGTGAACATAGAGATTTGTCTTTCGAAGAAGCCGAGGTTTTAAAAAGAAAGAGCATATGCTTTCCTCGAGACTGTTCGTGAATTACTAGATAAAGGCGTATATGATCTAGCCGTATTTAATATGGAACAATATTGTCAATTAATATTAGAATATAAATTGTTGGTTAAAACAGGTACTTATCCACGTACACATTCACTTACGCGATTGATCAATGAATTATCGAAAATAAATCCCAAAATAAGAGAATTGATTGAAAAAGAAGATTATCTCATATTATTAACTAAACTAGAAGACGCTTATATCGGTGCTCGTTACTTACCACGTAGATATAGTGAGGTTGAAGCTCGTATTCTCTATAGATTTGTTAATGAGGTGTTTAGATCTATTGTCGAGAGAATTTGATATTTATATTGAAGAAGCAAAGAAAATTGAAGAGATCTATGGTAACCTAGATAATATACTACGAGAACTTAAAGTTCTTATTAAAAAATATTTATCAGACTCTAAGATCTATTTATTCGGTTCTGTAGTTAGAGGCAAGTACACTATGTCAAGCGATATAGATATACTAGTTATAACTGAACAGAAAGAACGCGTGGACCTTGATCGTTTAAAAGCCTTGATAAAGAAGAAATTCATAGATATACCTTTTCAACTACATATAGTTTCAAATAAAGAATATGAAAAATGGTATAAGAAATTTATACCAAATACTGAATTAAAGGAGATCTAATCCTGACGGTAAAAACTACCATGAAGAATAAAAACAATTAACATATTTATTCAATATTTATTGGTTTTCCTCTCCATATATACTCTGTATAATTTATTTA
>NJDP01000084.1 GCA_002254665.1 Desulfurococcales archaeon ex4484_58
ATTATATTCTTAGGATCAAGGTTGATCGGAGCCTTAACATTATGTTCATATAGATTCTTAGAGATTATGCCTGCTGAAACGAGTGAATCGATATTTATGGCTGGAATTATCCTGAGAAACCCATGTTCTAGAGCGCAACGTATAATATTATCTATACTTTCATTATTCAAAATCCAACTTCCCACTATATCTCCTACTAAGTATTCATTAATGCTACGACATGTTTTAAAGAAATAGTTCTAGAAAATTAAGGGAATAGATAGCTGTTACATATATGTTGATACTATTAATTTAGCTGTCTCTGGTGTGTATCTCCAATCGGAAGGTAGTTTCCCCACTCTCTTGTAATATTTAACTAAACGATGGATCTTAGATTCTATCTCAATTAATCCTTTCTTAGCATGATAATCTTTAGGATGTTCTTCTAGATGGCGTCTTAGATTAACTGCTCTACGCATAAGATGTAGGAGATCTTCAGGTACAGGTAGTTTTACATTATATTTCTCTAGAATCTGGGTTATCTTCTTACCAGTTACCTGTTTAACTAATGGTATACCGAACTGGTCACGAAGTATAATTCCTATCATGGAGGGGGTGTATCCTTTCTTGGCTAATTCTACAACAAGTAATTCTATATCCTCTGGACTCATATCTAATTTTAACCAGCGTGGGGGCCCAGCTATTGCTGGTCTCGTTGAATGTGATTGTCCTTTCTTTCTCTTCTTATTCATACTATCAAACCCTATCATACTACTATATAGCTCAGATTTATGAATATTTATTGGGTGTTTTAAATCTAATTCTCTATCTTTGATCCTTTATATAGCTTATTAGTTTAGAAAAGATTTTCTCCATGGTTTTCGCTCGATGTGAATACTTATTTTTCTCCTCAATACTCATTTCTGCAAAGGTTTTATTGCTATTTAATGGTATGAATATGGGGTCAAATCCAAAACCCTTATCTCCCCTCGGTTTATAGGCTATGTACCCTTCTACACTAGTC
Organism: Desulfurococcales archaeon ex4484_58; assembly: GCA_002254665.1. Classification (GTDB taxonomy): domain Archaea; phylum Thermoproteota; class Thermoprotei_A; order Sulfolobales; family Desulfurococcaceae; genus EX4484-58. The sequence continues at coordinate 1,004 of NJDP01000084.1, forward strand.
TCTGCAGTAATTATATATGGTTCATAGATCAATGCTGCAGCTGATCTAAAATATGCTTTCCTATTCTCCATATTCTCCATGAGTCTTAATATTCCATTACAGCCTATCGTCCTATATACATAGCTACTATAAGGACCTGGGAAACCATTCAAAACCTCAATGAATAAACCAGCATCTTCTACTAAAACTGGTTTATTAAGCTGTATATATGCGTTGAACGCAGCGATCTTCGCTATTTCCAGTAAATTATTGGTTTGTATTTCTAGTTTCTTGATAGGGCAAGTTATTATTTTAACACCATATTTTTCAGCAATAAGTTTCACTTCTTCTATCTTATGTTTATTTCCAGTAATAAAACAGATTTCTAACCCGCTATACATATTTATCCCTTGAAGTTTTCCTCTTTAACCTCTCCTCGACATATCTACCCCGTAGTCTTATTTCTTCCAATCTCTCGATTACTTCATTATAGTCTCTCCTATAATTCCTCTTATATCCTTCTAGGAATTCTTTAAAAAACACTTCTGTCTTATCGGGTGCTATTGCTAGTAGGTTTCTCTTTAATAAATGCAGATCTATAGCGTATTCCTCTACATCATTACTAAAACCTGCTAACCCGAAATCTATTATATACACTTTATCTTCTTCTACGAGAATATTTGATAACGTTAAGTCTCCGTGGTAAATATTTAAGCTATGCATAATACCAACTTGTAAACCAAGAGTATATGCGTATTTTCTTAGTTTTTCCTCATCTAATTCGTTTATTATCTCACTTAATTTAACCCCTTGAATATACTCCATAACTATTATATAGTTTACAAGGTCTACGAGAACTAGAGCGGGGACATATAATCCAGCACTATATAGTTTAGCTAAAACTTTCGCTTCAGTTTTTGTTCTACTATATCTAAATATTTTATCAAACATAGCATGTCTATATGGTTTAGGTATTCTCTGTTTAACAACTACATCTCTACCTAGAAAAACTCCCTTGAATATAATTGCTTCAGCTCCAACACCTAGTGTTTCCTCTAGTAATTCATTAACCATGGGAGTTCAACCTCATCTAAACGCCATCTCTGTTTTATAAATGCTTTATCTGGTTCAACTGTTATCCCATGCATATATAATAATAACCCAGTATATGCTATCATTGCGCCGTTATCACCCGCGTATTCTGATGGTGTAGACCCAAACCTAGCATTGTGTAGTTTAGTCATAGCTGATAGTTTTTCCTGTAGAATCTTATTGGATGCCACACCACCTACGAGTAATACCTCTCTCTTATTAGCTAGTACGAGTGCACGTTCAGTTACTTCAACCAGCATATTAAATACTGTTTCTCTAAAACTTAAACAAATATCTCCTAACCTCTCTTTATCTCCTCTATATTTCTCCACTAGCTCTAGAGCAGCAGTTAATAATCCAGAAAAGCTTAGATCGCTTCCTTTAACGGTATAAGGTAATGTAATGAAATCTCTTCCCCACTCAGCACATACATCGATTTGATGTTTACCGTTTACCAGGTATGGAGGGGCTAAACCTATCTCTCTAACGAAAGTATCTAATAAGTTTCCAAGCGGGAGATCCAGTGTTTCACCGAGAACTCTATACTTACCCTTACGTTGAATAGCTACAAGGGTATTACCCCCAGAGACATATAGTATTACCGGGTCTTCAAACCTATTAATATATTTACCTATCTCAATGTGCGCTACAGCATGATTTACAGGAACTAATGGTTTATCATAATAAGACGCTAGGAAACGTGCAAGTGAAGCACCTACTCTTAAACATGGACCAAGACCTGGTCCAAGAGCAACCGCAATCGCTTCTAACTCTTCTAATGAAATACCAGCTCTACTTAATGCTTTTAAGAGCACTTCTGGAGCTACACGTGTATGATGAATCGCTGCTTCACGTGGATGAATACCTCCTTTTAGAGGAACATATTGATCGTTTACATTAGCTAGAATACGTATATTGTTTTCACAATATTCCACAACACCTATACCAAATGTATGGCTAGTCGATTCTATACCTAGCACATACAATTCTTTACCTCATATAAACATTTTGAACTATTCACGAACATATTCAACGTATCCACATCGACCACAATGCCATCGAGGAACAGGTTTTTTATGGAATGCCATGAAGCTTTCACATTTAGGGCATTTCTTATTCTTCCTCTTAATAGTCCCAGTTTCATAATCAAATTCATAGAGTTTATGTACATGAGCCATTTATTAACCACCCTCTTTCTTAGCCATCTCTTCCAACTGAAGTGCTTGTAATGCATATTCGTTTCTCTTAATTATATGTTCTGGTTCAAACTTTTTAGCCCTCTCAACACTATCATAGATATGAATATATGCTACAGTGACCCCAATACCATACCCTGTCTTTATTTTTCTAACATAAGTACGTTCAACTTCTACTCCATAGATCTTAGATACTTCTGTACGTATTAAACCACGTGAAGGAGTACTTTTACCTACATGGCCTATCCTTATGACTACTTCTTTACGTTTAATTAACGGGTTGTATTTTTCCTCTACTACCTCACCATTATACTCCCCGATCTTCACTATTTTACCCATATCATAGCACCTTTTCCATCATAATAGCATTAATCATAAACATTAATATTTGGTTTAAAAGTCTTAATAATATTTACCATGCGGTAAGGGTTTGAATCAACAACTACTACACCAATATTTGGTTGCCCATATACGATCCTGGTTTTTCTCTCACACCCTATACCTATTACTATTAAATCCTCCTCACCTTTAACGAAGTATCCATGTATATTATATGCTTTAAGTAGAGTTCTCGTATTTAAGCTAATTGTTCCTCTGGGATTAACTATAGTGATATATTTTCTACTAGTAGGTTTTTTTATAATATCTGTTCTCTTAGTTTTACCATCAACTACCTTATATTTACTCCTCATATTCCGTGACACTATATCTCCTACACTATAATCCACTACAAGACCTTTAATTTCATGTTTATCTGATATATAGAGGGTGGATAAAGGTATTGAGAGAGTTTTTCTCATATAATATGGTAGTTCTAGAACTGGAATAGTTTTCTTCATTATTAAGCAACCTTGATCGCGTATCTCCCCGGTTTCTCTATTCCAAGCATCTTAGCTATTTCTGATCTCTCAGGGTCTATAATGATAACTACCCCCTCCCATTCATCGCTAAAATCCCTAGAGCCGCATATAGGGCATTCTATGGCATCTCTACTAACTAGGGCACGGCATCTACGGCATGCTTTAAACACTTTACCTTTAACCGGCATCATTTACCACTCTCTTTACTCTTTTTCTCTAATGCTTTCTTGATCCACTCGATCTTGCCCATTAATGGTTGTCTCATTGTTAATTGCATTCTTAAGCCTTTACCCGGTAATACGGCTATATTGTATATGCGTGCTCTAACCCTATCTCCCCTCTCAAGCAATCTTCTTGATTGTTTAAGTATTAATGCGGGTCTTGTTGGATCATACTCTATCTTTTCATCTGCTATTTGAGAGACGTGTATGAAACCATCTTGAGCCCCTAGATCAACGAATACTCCATGGGATAAAACAGTATTGATCTCGCCCTCAACTACTTCTTTAAGAAAGGGATGGAAGGCCAGAAGTGTGAATTCAGCATCATGGTATGTTGCTCCATCACCTATTATTATGCGTCCTTGTGGTTCAACTTTTACATCTAAAACTGTAACTATAACACCCATATTCTTAGTAATCATTCCCTCATAGTTCTTTCTCAATTCATCGAAAGCAGCTTCTTCGAGCGGTTTATTGAATTTTTCTGGGGGGATCCTAACTATATCTCTCACTCTATAAATTCTATAAACCATTAAAAACACCACTATATAGTTTTAAGAGGGGGACATAAGCATATTATTGATAGTATATCTTTTAAAATATTTTCTAAACCTCTAATCCTTCAATATCGATTCTCATACTTTCTTCACGTATATAGATCTCAGGAATTCCTTCTTCACGTAATCTACGTCTTAATTCCTTATCATTAGTTGCTACTGCTGCACCATGTTTTTTCGCATATTTTATAAGAGTATCATCTACTGTTTCATTAGGGTTTACCTCAACATCTGCTTCTCTACAATATTCACGTACAATTCTTAGAGCAAATAATGCTTTTCTCTTTATGCTGGGTTTGTTTGAAGCTATTAGTTTCTCTAATTCTTTAATAACTGGTTTTAAAACGATATACTCGGGTTTTATAGCTAGTTTCTCCTCTATCTGTTCAAAAACATTTATTCCATCGGCAATTAATAATAACATATTGGTATCTAATAATATAGCTACTCTTCTATCTCTTCTATTACCCCCCATCCAGAAAGCCTCCATCTACCTAAGACTCTCCTACTAATAGCTATTCTAGAACCCTCCCACGCTACGATAGGGTCTCTCAATTTAATTTCGATATATTCCTTAGTTAACCTAGTTATTACTCCAACACGAATAGCTGTCCCAGCGGTAATGACTATCACTTCATTTTGTTGTAGAGGAGGTGTTTTCACCATTTCCTTCATACCAACTATTCTCTGAAGTAGCTCGTATCTAGCCTTAACCCCTCTAACAACTGGTGGTACTTGACCTGGATTACCAACTACACTACCGACTAGAGCATCAGCTTTGGTGAGAGAAGGGTCAAGCTTTGTACCGATAGCTACTAATCCGCCTGGATATGCTTCATCCACACTTATCTCACCAAATTTTAAGCTCACAACATCCGTTGTAATAGGTTCGTATCGATAAGTACCTTTAGCTGCTCCAGTACTGATTTTAATACCTGGCTTTATCTCGATCTCTTGACCAATACTGATCTTACCTTGCATAAGTGACCCCCCAATTACTCCACCAACTAGTCTCTCTGGTGGTGTACCCGGTCTATTTACATCAAAGCTTCTGGCTACATACATTAATGGTGGTTTAGCGGCGTCTCTCTTAGGTGTTGGTATTTCCTCTTCTATAGCTTGTAATAGAACATCTATATTGACTTTATGCAGTGCACTTACAGGTATTATAGGTGCACCCTCTACTGGAGTGTTTTCTAATAGTTTCTTTATTTCTCTATAGTTCTCCAATGCTCTCTCTCTACTAGTTACATCTATTTTATTTTGAACGACAACTATGTTTTTAACACCAATTATATTAAGTGCTACAAAGTGTTCTAGGGTTTGAGGCTGTGGACAAGGTTCATTCGCTGCTATTACAAGCAATGCTCCATCCATTAACGCTGCCCCACTAAGCATTGTAGCCATTAAAGCTTCATGACCCGGAGCATCTACAAAACTAACTCTTCTCAAAAGCCTTGATTCACTACCATCTGGACAGATCTCTTCAGTAGTATATGCTTCTGGAGGCTCTAATCCATCACAATAAGCTATATTTCCATCGGCATATCCAAGCTTTATAGTCATTCCACGTTTTAGTTCTTCACTATGTTTAGCCGTCCATATACCAGTTATTGCTTGTACTAAAGTTGTTTTTCCATGGTCAACGTGTCCTACAACACCTATATTTACCTCGGGTTGTCTAGGCTCCCACGGCATTTTATAGACACCTATATCTAAGAATTGAATTATATATAGTCTAGCTATTTATATATGATCACAGTATTTATCTGAACTATATCATCAGTTATAGTATTCCCTCGAACAGTCTTTCTTCTACGTTCACCTTTCTCTCTTGGGTGGAAACCGGGTGGACTTGAAAGCAAAACTCTCTTCTTAACACCGCCTGGAATATCTGGTCTCATAGGGAATCCACTATTATCGCTTCCACCCCTGATCTCTAACTGTACATTTTTTAACCCGA
>NJDP01000085.1 GCA_002254665.1 Desulfurococcales archaeon ex4484_58
CCTAAAACCCAGTGAATATTATCCTGAGCCACCACGCGAACCACCATTATCCTCTGAGTATATTCATGAAGAAGAGGTTCTCAATATACTTAGAAACGTTAAACCTAGATATACGTATGTTAGATTTACTGATTCAACTCCATCTTATCGTGTTGATTTTGGAGGTTTTACTAGTAACTATTTGGATATATTAAACTACCTATATGGTAGTAGGACACATGATGGTATACCATATATTATTATGAAGGTTGATGAGGAGACAAAGATTACTAAGAAGCTATTACGTGAACTCTATGAAGATGTTCTCCATACATATATTTTCAATTATATGGGTCATGATCTATCTAAACTTATCCCTCTACTCCCAGAGTATGGAGGTGTATAATTTATGGTTGAGATATTTGAGAAAAAGATTGGCTATATATTCTCTGAATCTGGATTATATGAACCACACATGATCACGTTCACGGTTGAGGTTGGAGAGAAGATCGAGATCGGGGATATTATTTGTATTAGACATCCTAGTAAAAATAATATACCAGTTTTCTACCAAGTTGTCGAGGTTCCGGTTAGGAGGAAAGCTCGCGATTATGAAGAGGATCTAGCCCGGCTTGGTCAACCATTGATTGATGAATCACGTAATTATCCACGTGCACGTGCTAAACAGATTGGTTATGTTGAGGATCTAGATAAGCTTTTACGTGGAGAGACTAGTATAGATGATCTAGTTATGTTGATCGAGCATATCAAGCCTTTAAGCGAGGTATATCGTCCAAGCGATGAAGTTATAGAGTCTCTACTTAAACCTAATGAGCCAAGTATAGAGGTTGGCTTGATCTATCCTAATTGGAAACATACATACTACCTAAGTCTACCCCGGTTAATGCGTCAGGGATTATTGGTTGTTGGTGGTGTAGGTACCGGTAAAACTACTACAATGATCACATTGATCTATAGAGTAGTAGATAAGATTCTAAATGAACTCGAAGGTAAACCACATGTTTTGATTATTGATAAAGATGGTGAGTATGGTTCTAGAGAATTAATCGAACTGGTTGGTAGAGATAACTATATTCATATTTATATAGATGATATTAGTGAGACTGAATATTTAGATAGAAAACTATATGTATCACAACTGATATCCAAACTAGGATTCCCTGATCTTAGGAGTAAACCAGCTAAAGCAGTTCAAAGAGCAGTTATGGAGTATGGTGGTGATAGATTAGAGTTAACACCAGAGTTTTTCGAGAAAGAAATACTACCTATAATTAAATCAAAACATAGAGACTCTTACTCGGATATTGTTTGGAGACTGAATATTTGGAAGAAAGAACATAGTGGGGGTAGTGGAGGATTAAAACTTGCATTATCAGATGTTTTAAAATATATTAAGGAGTATGTGATCGTACACATTGATCTATCTACTACACGTGATTTTAACCATGCATATAGAGTATTGGATAGTATATTGTATCTAGTATATAATGAAGCACTCAACGATCCAGGGTTTGGGTGTATAGTTGCAATCGATGAAGCACATTTATATGCACCGGAGCGTGGAGGTATTTCTCTAGCTAGTGATGAGGAGATATCGAAGAAACTAAGAAACACTATACACTTAATAGCTACAACCGGGCCTCGTAATGGTGTAACATTATTTATAGCTACACAAAGACCAAGTCTAATATCGAAAACAATAACTACACAGATGGGTCAAAACATTATAGCTCATAGAGTAGAAGATGTTGATCTAGAGAGAGTAGAAGAGATCATGGGAGAAATAGCACATAGAGTAACAGTACTACCACGTGGATGGGCAATGATAAAAGCACTAGCATCAAAGATCAGAGAACCACTAATAGTAAAAATAAAAGCAAAAACCTATCCAACAAGCACCGGTAAAACAGCATACGATAGATTCATATCAAAAACATAAACACATGATCTCCAAAGGAAATTGGGGATGTTACCGGGGAGTTTTCCCCGGGAAATCGATAAGGCCAACTTTAGTCTTCGTTTAGAAACCTAATTGTATAAGGGTGTTACCGGGGAGTGACACACCACTATTTCCAGTAGAAACTATGAAACAAGACTTTTACTTAAATAGATAAAGTGTTTTAGTTTAAGTGGATAGAGAAAAATTATTTCTTTTTAAGTTCTTCTAGTAGGAGTGAGACTAGTAGTTTTACACCATAACCTATTGCTACTTGTTTATAGTAGGGTTTACGTGGATGTCCACGTTGAACCCATGCAGTACCAGCTATGTCTAAGTGTACCCATCTACTCTTATCTGATACGAATTTACTGAGGAATGCAGCTGCTGTTATTGCACCTGCTGCTCTACCACCAATATTGTTTATATCTGCTATTTCACTTTTCAACTGGTCATAGTATTCTCTCCATAGAGGCATACGCCATACACGTTCCCCGATCCTCCATCCCAGCTCATATAGTTTGTTTGCTAACTTATCGTTCTCGGTGAATAGTCCAGCTGCATAGTTTCCTAGAGCGACTACTATTGCTCCGGTCAATGTTGCTAGATCAATTATTGTTTTTGGTTTATAGTTTTTATCAATATAAGCTAATGTATCAGCTAGGATCAATCTACCTTCAGCATCAGTATTACCGATCTCAACTGTTAAACCATTATACATCTTAATTATATCACGAGGCTTATATGCTTTTGGACCGGGTAGATTCTCAACAACCGGTATACCAGCTACTATGTTATATGGTAGTTTTAGTTCAGCTACAGCTTTCATAATACCGAGTACAGATGCTCCACCGGATTTATCATATTTCATATCACTCATACCCTCAGCACTCTTAAGATCCAATCCACCAGCATCGAAAGTTACAGTTTTACCTATAAATCCATAATCCCAATCACCTCCTCCCCTACCTCTATACTCTAATACTATGAGTCTAGGAGATACTCCACCACCACGACCAACAGCTAATATAGCATTCAAACCATTCTTTTCCAGATCCTCTACATGGAAAACCTTTATCCCTAAACCATACTCCTCAGCTAACTTCCGGGCCTCCTCTTCGATCTTCTCAGGATTCATAATACTACTCGGAGTATCAGCTATTCTCCTAGCATAATTCAATGCATCACCAACGATCACGGCTCTCCTAACAAACTCGCTATAATCACCCTCACGATCAATTAGTAAAATAGCTTCTTTCAAAGAAACTTCATTCTTCTCACTCTTAAACCATTCACTCGGATCATATAGTGTTGATTCAATAGTAGTTACAACATTAAATATTAGATCACCGATATCAAAATCATCTAATAAATTACGGAGACAAACACCGATCCTAACAGCTTTCTTCTGAGACAATAAATTAATAGCATTACCAATAGCTACTCTAACCTCCTCTAAACCCGGTCTTTCACCTAAACCACTCAAAACAACTCTCTTGATTGGTTTATCAATTGGATAAAACATTAATGTCTCATTAACATCTCCTCTAAACTTCTCGAGTTCAACAACTCTACTAATCATACCCTCAAATAATTGTTCAGCATCACTCGGTATCAAAGGCTTCTCTTGATCCCTAGGAATTAGTATTATGAGAGAATCAACACCTGCTTCAACAGGATCTCCTATATGAACTCTATAATTTAACTTAACCATAGACACTAGACACCTCAACTCTTCATACACTGTAAATATATAGAGTACACGTTATAAACTTGTTATTTCCATCAAATATTAATTTAATAAAAACTACGTTAATCCATTTTAAGGAGTAAGAAGTAACTATAAGGCTCTAACTCATATTCTCTATTTAAAACCAAATCTCTATCATTATAGAGATCCAAGAATCTACCTTTGAATCTATTATCTCTAACCACTACTGATTGATCGTTTGGATTGATTAATCCATAGAATATAGTGTTTTCTAACCATCTCTTAACTAATAATATCTTATCATCTATAATCTCTAGAGAGTAGAATCCATGTCTTAAAACCTTATATCTACGATAAATATTGATCAACTTCTTAATATGATTATAGAGTGATTCATCCCATCTACCACGATCCCAGATCATTGGCCTCCTATTATCGGGGTCACGGCCTCCCTCTAAACCTATCTCGTCACCATAATATATAGCTGGTGAACCGGGTAGGATAAACTGTAGTGTATAGAGTAGTTTTAAAACCCTATGATCATTGGCGAGGTTCTTGATACGTATAGTATCATGTGTACCTAGAGCATTATAGAGTGAAACAGCGTAGTAGTAGGGTATAAATGTATAGAGTTTATTTAATTCATAAATAAATCTCTTAATATCATATCTCTTATATACGAAAGTATTTAACAAGATCATTCTCCACCAGTAATCCATTATAGAATCAAAACAACAAGTATAGTTAGAAGGTGGTTCACTAACTTCTCCCAATACTAGAAAATCTTCATTTAACTCTTTAACTAATAGATAGTATTGATAGAGCCAACCACGATCAATACCCATAGCAACATCAATTCTAAAACCATCAACACCTTTATCGATCCAAAACCTAGTTATATCCAAGAAATAATCTAGAGTCTCCGGGTTCTCATGATTAAACTTAACCATAGTCCATGAATTAAAGAATCCCTCAAAGAAAGGTTTCTTATCTCTGATCCACTCTTCACGATAGATCTCTCTAATCCTACACTCGGGTTCAAGATATTCTAGAAACTTCTCCATGAAATCCTTTGATGGTTCTTCTACAAATGAAAACCAGCTCCAATACCTCGATTCTCTCCCTTTCTTTAAAGCTTCTATAAATAATGGGTTACATGGACTTGTATGGTTCATTGTAATATCTAGGATTATCTTCATTTTATTCTCGTGGATCTTATTAATCAGCTCAATTAGATCATTCATTGAACCTAGATACTTATCTACATCCTTGTAATCTATAACATCATATCTATGATAGGATGTTGATTGGTATATTGGTGTTAAATAGATCGTTTCAATGCCTAGATCGATTAGATGATTCAACCTATTAATAACCCCCCTTAGATCACCTCCATAATAACCATATACACGTGGCTCTATAGAATCGATCTTAACTGGTGGATCATTTGTTGGATCGCCATTCTCAAAACTATCTATAAAGATCTGATAATAAACTGTACCCATAAACCATTTAGCTTCATTAAATCCAGGTATATCTTTAAGTTTAACGATTATTGGTTGTGGATTAGAACCAATACCGTTGAAACCATAGAATAATGTTTGATCATTATATTCAAATCTAAACCTATATCTTAGTATTTTATCCGGTTTTACATGGTATTCGTACATATTATAATCGATTAATTCATGTATAGTTTTTGGTTCATAGACTCTACTGTTAAGCTCGAGTAAAACATTATTGATCTCCTTGGATGCTAGGAATCTAATAATTATCTTTTCCAAGTACTTATGTAGAAAGAATGGTGTTTTCTCGAAGTGATAAATATCATCTAACGGGTCATTTGGTTTCTTAACAACTAGTTTAGATAGACACATTTCTTCATCTGGGTGAAATGGTATGTTGAAACAATATTTCTCCGGGTTATCTGGATCAAATTCTTCTTTAAAATTGTTATCAAGTATAAAACCATAACCGTATATATCAGGCCATAATTTTACAAGTAAGTAGCCATAATCTCTTCTCTGGATCAATCTATAGTATCCTGGATAGAGGCTAGTAAAGGTTCCGATCAAGTAGATCCTGTTAATGTTTCGAGGCCAAGACCTACTAATCTCAACTATGTATCGACCGGGTCTCCCGTTAACGTATTCTCTCCCGATCACTCTATACAATAGAATCATCCAAAACTATTATATTATTGGAGACATATTATCTATTTAGGATATTACTTTTACGATTTACGATGTTTTGCTCTATGGGTTGGAGTTAAAAGATATTTATTTATGGATTAATATATTGTTTTTATGAAGAATTGTTTTGAAGTGATGTTTTATTGAATACTATTAAAGCTTTATTATCTTCTGTAAATGGATTGTTTGCTGGATTTATAATTGTTTATACTAGTATTAGAGAATTCATTATTACCCCGATTAATATTGTTGGTTCAATAGTTATTTCCACGGTTGAAGAATATTATTGGTTTATAGATGTTCTGTTAATTATACTGATCCCTCTATTAGTGTATGCTATGATCTCTAGTCTACTGGTTATGAGGAGGAAGCGTGGATATAATAGTGTTAGGTTAGTTTTATTTTCAACTGCACATTTAATAATATTCTTAGCCATAATGATTCCAAGCATACTGTTTATGTACTTGGCATGGGCTAATTATTATGGTCAATGGATAACAGTACTTGTATTTACTACAATTGGTTTCTGGATGCTCTACCTATATATTCAGCTTAGCAAACCTGTAAAACACGTGGTAGTAACTCGTTTTTTAAGTGCATTTTTCTTAGGTCTAAGCATATATGGTATCTATAACTTCATCCTTACACATATTCTACAACCATATAACTACTTGTTCTTCTATGTATTCCTACTTTCTTCATTAACAGGTATTAGTGGATTATTAAGTGAATATAGAGTTCATAGTGGTATTGGTATTACTCCAAAGTTTCTATACATATGGTTATTAGTACTGATATTATCTGCTATTAGGACTATTCAGTTACAAGCAGTGTTTCTGATGTTGTTTAGCACTACACTCTATTTATCGAGATTAATTGCTCCTGAGAAAGGTATCTATTTATCTAGGAGGAAAATCACAATATTTACTGGTATAAGTCTATTTATAATATTATTTAGCTATATGTTGATCTGGATCTTTGGATTACTTGGTTTATCAGAGTATT
>NJDP01000086.1 GCA_002254665.1 Desulfurococcales archaeon ex4484_58
TATTAGAAGTATAGCTTTAACACCAGATATATCGAGGTATTTGATAAATTTAGCTAGAGTACGTGAAGGTGAGATTCTACTAGACCCCTTCGTCGGAACTGGTAGTATATTGTTAGAGGCTGGTCTCATGGGTATTAGAGGGGTTGGTGTTGATATTGATAAAGAGCTTGTTGAAGGGTCTAAGAAGAATCTCGAATCCTATAATCTTAGAAATCAATTATTAATAATTGGAGACTCTACATCTTTAACATATCATAGAGTCGATGGGATCGCGACCGATCCCCCTTATGGTAGGGGTGCTAGTACACATGGTTTAGATTTAAAGAGGATCTATGACTTGTTTATAGGGAATGCTAGTGAATCTGTTAAGGATAGAGGATATATAATATTTATGTCTCCTCTCCATATGGAGGAGTATGTTAAGAAAATTATTTGTGAATATGGTTTAATCATTAGAGGTATTCATTACATGTATGTTCATGGTGGATTAACTAGAGTCATATACGAGGTGTTTAAACCTTGAATCTAAGAATTTATTTCTTAGGAACAGGAACAGCTGTACCTATTAAGCGTGGTTTACCGTGTATAGTTTTAAAAGTAGATTCTGATCTCTACGTATTTGATGTTGGTGAAGGATGCCAGTATAGGATCATGAAAGCAGGTTTAGGTATTATAAAGATAAAAGCTATATTTATAACTCATATGCACGGTGATCACTATCTAGGTTTATTTGGATTATTTCAATCTATGCATCTATTGAATAAGAATACTCCTTTAACCATAGTTGGTCCAAATGAGTTATTGGATCTAATAAACTACCTCATGGATAAGAAACTAGTTAGAATAGGTTATCCATTAAATATATCAAGTATTAGGGTAGGGGAGGTTTATAGTGATAACAAATTACTAGTTAGAGCTTACCCCGTTGAACATAGTATACCCTCGTACGGTTACGACGTATATGTTGGTAAGAAATATCATATAGTATACACTGGAGATACGCGGCCTATCGATAAAGTTGTTGAAGTATCTAATAACGCTGATCTATTAATACATGAGGCTACTTTTACTAGTGTTGATCGAGAGGAGGCAGTCAAGCAAGAACATTCGACAGCGGCTGATGCAGCAAAGATCGCGGGAGAGGCTAATGTTAAATCTCTAGTGTTAACACATATTAGTCCTAGATATAGTAATGATGAGGTATTCTTAGATGCTTATAGGTATTTCAAGAACACTATTGTAGCAGAAGATTACATGATCATTTACTTCTAGAACTATGTTTCTTATAAATAGTTTTTAGTTCTGGGGCTAGCCAATCAATTAATTCACGTGGATCACTTGTTTCGATCAAGATCTTTATAGCTCCCAATGGAGATTCTTTATCACTATCTATAAAAGAGAGCTTCTTAACATATGCTGCTTGTTTATGTAATAGTATAACTATCCTATTACCACTTAATCCTTTCAATAAATAGCTTCTCGCAGCCGATATTATCTGATATGTTCTAATCAAGTTATAGAGCTTGTTTAACGCTGATCGATCGGTTGAAAAACCCTCTATCTTCATATATCCATTTCCTTGTTCACGTACTAGTATTTCTCCATCAAAAACGTTTTCGACAGCTTTCCTAACTTTCTTGGGATCCTCAGTTGGGTTAACTATAGCCTCTACTCTAATCTTCATTTTCCAACCCTCCCTAAAATTTTGTCCATCACAACTCTTATGTCCTTCTTAACCTCCTCAATACTCTTCTCATTAACAACCATGTAGTCAGCCAATGCTATAACATTTCCTATACCAAAATTAAGCTCGATCATATCTCTAGTGACAAATTCCTCCCAGGTACGTGGATCGCCTTCTCTACCCCTTCTCTTAAGCCTCTCAAATCTAGTCTTAGGAGAAGCATGTATAGCAAATATAGTTGTATCACCGTATTTCTGGAAGACAGTTACTTCATCCCAGCTTCTAACACCATCAATTAAAACAACCCCTCTATTCTCTTTTATCCTCTCAATTATTTTCTCGGCAACATATCCTGGACCATACTTTTCTCGCACGATCCTAGACGTTTCCAGCATAGTTTGTGGAGTTATTCTACCATATGTTTTTATAGCTTCTTCTCGGATAACATCCCCCATCGTATATACTGGGATATTTTTTTCACGTGCAACTTCAACAACCAAACTTTTACCAGACCCCGGCATCCCCGTTACCAGTATAAACAACATATCCTTAACACACCTCTACATAGATATTGTTTTAGAGAAAGCATTTTTTATCTAATAGTATCTTACACAATATATTGATTAATAGAATATTAAAGGTAGTTGAGAATCATGTCCATGGATAGATTGAGAGTTTTTATAGCAGTTGATATCAATAGTCATGAGGTGTTAAGCAATCTTAGTAGAGCGAGAGACCTACTACTCGAATCAGGTGCTGATCTAAAACCAGTTGCTACAGAAAACCTACACATAACTATTAGATTTATCGGCGAATATCCATCATCGATCGTAAAGAGTATTTGTAGAGAACTTGAAAAAATAGAATTCAAACCCTTTAAAATCCATGTTAGGGGGATCGGTGTTTTCCCTAACATTAATAGACCGAGAGTAATCTGGGCCAGTGTTACTGAGGGTTCCGAAGAATTAACCATGATACATGAGAAAGTCGAGGATATTCTACAACGTTTAGGTGTTCCTCGAGAGAAAGAGAAATTTGTACCGCATATTACATTAGCTAGGGTTAAGAGTGGAAGAAATATTCCTAGATTGGTTAAGATCATTAATAGTTTGATCGATATGGATTTTGGAGAGTTCCTTGTAGATAAGATAGTGTTGAAACGTAGTGTTTTAACCCCTAGCGGACCAATTTATAGTGATATATGTAGTGTAAAGGCTATGGAGAAATGAATATTTTTGACTCGATAGAAAAACAGGTACTTGAAAAGATAAAACCTAAACCTGAAGAATACGAATTATTACATAGTACTTTCCATAGAATAAAGGATACATTAGAGAAGATCCTTAACGAAAACAATGTTGATGCTAAGGTTACTCTACAAGGTAGTGTAGCACATGATACATGGCTTAGCGGAGATCATGATCTAGACGTTTTCGTATTATTTAATAAAAAGTATAGTGTTAATGAATTAAGAAATAGATATTTCAAACTACTATTAGAGGGAGCAAAAAGACTAGGTAACATTGAACTTAGATATGCACAACACCCATATGTAAGAGTATTGATAAATGATGTAGAAGCAGATATTGTTCCAGCCTACGAATTAGATGATCCAAGCGAAATAAGGTTTGCTGTTGATCGAACCCCCTTCCACACTAGATATGTTAACTCAAAGTTAAATGATAAACTACGTGATCAAATTAGATTATTGAAGAAGTTTATGAAGAATATTGGAGTATATGGTGCTGAGATTAAAGTTAGGGGTTTCTCTGGTTACGTTGTAGAGTTACTAATTATAGTCTATAAGAGTTTTAGAGAAACTCTAGAAAGGATAAGTAAACAAAAACCACCCGTCTACATAAAAACTATTGATGACAGAGATTTTAGAAAAGTAATTAGAGATCTGAAGAGAAAATATCCAGATTCAGTGGTTTTTATACCGGACCCTGTTGATCCCTTCCGCAACGCCGGAGCAAATATATCAATTGAGAGCTTATCAAGATTTGCTGTTGCTTCACATTGTTATCTCAAGAATCCCTCCACAAAATATTTCTTTAAACCAGCAATCCAAATAGATCAAAACAATATGTATTCTATGGTTAAAAATAGATGCTTAGTTTCTATAGAGATTAGCCTTGAAGAAAAACTTCCACCAGATATTTTATGGGGTGAACTTTATAGATTAGCTGATCGTGCTACTAAAGTACTTTTGAATAATGATTTCAATGTCATTGATTGGAGGGTATGGAGCGATGAAGTAGAGAAGGCAATAATTGTCTTAGAGGTAGATCATTGTGTTAAAGAAAACCCTAGGATACATAGAGGCCCAGAATATTGGTATCGTGAACGAGTGTTAGACTATATTAAAAAACATATTGAGAGAGGAAGTATTGGTCCTTGGATAGGTAGAGATGGAACATTAACTACCCTCGGTAAGCGTAAATTCCGTGAAGTTGATCAATTACTGATCGAACGTTCATGGGAATATATGGTTACCCCTCATTTTAAAAATAAAAAACCCGTAGTAAGAACAGTTGATGAAAAGTTGATCAAGGAATATTGTAGGGATAAAGGTGTTTGTGAATGGTTATTAGAGGTAATTTTGAAGCGTCCCTATTGGATGCTAGAATGCATAGGTTAGATGAGAGTAGTGATTTTATAAGGTATATACTATGTTTTCCCAAGAAAAACTGCAATGAACTATATGATAGGCTTGGAAACCTAGTTGATGATGGATTTACCCATTTAATAGAGTATGGTAAGATATATGATGAATACCACATTATTGGTAAGGGTTACTCATCTATTGTTGTATTGGCCTACAATAAATACTATGGTAGTGGGTTACTAAAAATTAGGAGAATCGATAGTAGGAGGAAAACTTTAGAATATGAGGGTATAGTGTTAGATTATTTAGATAAAACTGGTTATACACCTAAACTATATCTCTGGAGGAAAGACTATATATTTAGAGAATACTTGGGTCCCCAATGCATGGAATTTAATGAGTTACTAGATCATATTGTTTTGGAAGAAAAAGATCGAGCTAGGTTAACATTGGTTTTGAAAAAAGTTTCTTCAGCACTTTATTTTCTTGATCTACTTGGGATTGATCACGGTGAATTGAATAGACCATACAAACATATCTATTGGTGTAAGAGTAATGTGAAGATCATTGATTGGGAAAGTAGTAGTTTTGTTCGTAAACCACATAATCTAACATCAGTATTCTCTTTCCTTATGTATAGATATAAGTATAGAGAGAAACTGTGGAATATAATTGGTGTAGATATTGAGGAGATCAAAGATATTTTGAAAGAGTACAAAGTTAAACGCTCAATAACTGTATTGAAAAAAATATTTATGCTTCTTGAACAGCCTCTTCCTTATTAACACTCCTTAGATCATCTATTAAAGAATGTCTCTCATTGACATCCATATCTAGTGTTTCTAGAAGTTTTTTCAAAGGTTCAATTACTATATCCTCTATACCATTAAACACTAGGTCTTTCTTACACCTAGGACATATTCCTCCATGTACTCTAATAACTTCCTCCGGAGTAGGTACACCATAATAGTCTTGACCTACTCTCTCAAAACTCCATAGAACATATCCACAGTTGTTACAGATATATTTTACTGGCAATATTCTCACCATTCACTTATGGAAATTGATATTGATTTGGAGAATAGATATAAATTAGTGCTAGTAATACTTTAAGTGCTTTAATCAAATATTTAATAATACCATAAACTAGTTAATACGATCAAATTTAAAATAATTGATTACGTATTACACGATCAATCATTTATAATATTAATCAAATAAAAGCAAATATAAATTCCTATGAAAAATAATACTAAACTACTGGAGGGGCCGTAGTCTAGCCTGGCTAGGATGCCGGCCTGGGGAAACTCCCCGCAGGCTAGGGGTTCGCAGAGCGCCGGTGATCCCGGGTTCAAATCCCGGCGGCCCCACTTTGAGTGCTTTTTATTCTAGCGTTTCATTTTTCATTAAACTCTTTAGTTTCTCTAGAAACTTCTCTTTATTAACTATGAATCTCTCATGTATACCTTCTCCTACTATAATGTTTTTCCATAAAGCTTTAACTTCAAACACTATTTTTCTTCCTTCAACGCCACGAATAATACTTACTACTTCTACTTTTCCCCCTTTAGGTGCAGGGTTTTTATGTTTAACATCGACACGTATACCTACAGTAGTATAGTTTTGTGGTAAATACTTCTCTACACATTTTAGTGCTGTATGTTCCATGAATAATATCATTGAGGGAGTAGATAATACTTCTACTTCACCTGAACCTATATGTTTAGCTGTATGTTCTTCTCTAACTAAATATTCTTCTCTACACTCAAGATTTAATGGTATATTATATTCATTAGACAATTCATTATCAAGCCTCCTTCTTCTCTAACCATGCGATCCGGTACTTCCATAGTGATGGAGGAGTCCATATTATCCATGCTGGTATTTTCTTTAGAAACTCATAGGCTTCTTCCCATCCATCAAGACCTAGTTTATCAGCTAATTCGTCTAAACCCATTGGTCTATGGAGATATTCTCTAACAATATTTAATGTACCTTCATCCAACGTAATCTCCTTATCTCTAACTCTAACCACATATACTGGTTTCTCCTTAGACAATTCTTTAACACCAAATACCATATTTTATTGAATCAATCATATTCCATATACATACTTATAATCTTTTAAAAATAATGATTAAAGTAGGAGAATAGAGTATATGATGACGCGTTCCAGCACTAGAGATCATCGATGAAGAACTCCCTTCGCCCCACTGATACCACAATACTATCATATACATTGTTAAGTCTTTGATATCACGCCTGGTCTAGGTTCATATATTATACCGTCTTTCTTCAACTTCCTTAAAGTCTCTAATACAAGGTCTTTTTCAAATCCCTTATCACTAGCTTCTTTTAATAGATCACTATATGTTATCTCACCTACTTCATCTAATAGTTTCTCTAAGAATCTAACAAACTCTTTTACCCTTACTTGTCTACTACGTGGAATACCTATCTCTAATAAATCAATATCTAGCGTTTTAGCTTCAATATCATATCC
>NJDP01000087.1 GCA_002254665.1 Desulfurococcales archaeon ex4484_58
AATCTTTATTATTCTATCCCTTAGTTCAGCGAATTTATTAGCATACAATATTCTTTCATCTTTATCGACCAATACTAGGAATCCTCGTGGTATAATCTCGGCTATCAATTTATATTTGTCTTTCCTCGTAATCTCCATAGAAACTATTCTCTCCCACCCAATATGTTCTATATCTGTAATCCTCCCTCCTCTCAAGTATTTCCTCATGAATGCTGTGAATCTATCAATTCTTCTCTCTCGTGGTTCAAATTTTGATCTATGAAAGCGGATCCCCGGCTCTATTTTTAAATAAACTAATCCACTGGTTTTGCATCTTAATTTAAATAACCAATAATGCTTTGAGAAGTAAATATTATCTATAAAACATCCAACTAAATCCTCGTTGTACTTCTTAGTAATAGCGTGTATATCCAATACATCCATGGATCTCTTTAACAATACAAACCCTCCTCGATAAATATATTATTTACTTACTAGTTTCCTAATGATACGTAAAGAATCTCTAGTATTTTTTTGAATTATATATCTTCGAATCACTTATTTTTACTTAGGGAGTATAAATGTATAGACCATCTAGAATAGATGATAAAATAATTTTAATCCGTGGATTAGCAGGTATATTCTATTCTATATTAGCTTACAGCATCTATAGATTAAATCTCACCCTTCCATTCATGGATCTCTCGATGACTATATGGTTTCTTGCAGGTATAATATATATTGCCACAGCTATGTATATTCAGAGTAAATACCGTGTAAATGGTTTATTTCAGCTATTTATACGTGGTCTCCTCACGTACTATGGTTCATGGATACTCCTATTCCTAATACTCTATGATCTACTTGGTTAATCCTATCTCTTCTAGTATCTCTCTTGGTAGCTTTTCATTTTTCAAGTACTCAACTAAACCGGGTGCTATTAATGGTTTATTATTAATCAAGGGGTATCTATAAGGTAAATAGATGTTTCCATAATTAGTATCTAATGTTACACCATCAACAAATTCATAGTTTTCCATAGATTTATTCTTCCAGAGAAACTCAACATAATAAACGGATCCATCAATACTATATTGTTTATCACCTATATTCCTTGAATCAACACCTCTTATCCTACTCGTTAATAATTCATAAGTCCTACCACGTGGAGGGTGATCGCCTAGTATTCCACCAACAACAATATACTTATAATCCAATAGGTCACTATAAGCTAGTGTTTCTTCGGCTCGTGGATCAAGTATTAATAGTTCCTCTGTTTTCAACATATTTCTCTCGATCAATTGAAGAATACTTTCTTTAAAAACTCTACCATATCTCTGCATTAACCTATGATATTTTAACGGTATATTTGTAAACCATAGATACTCTTTACCATAGATCATAGAAGAATGCCTATATTCTAGGAAAACCCAGGTACCTAGTGTATCCTCAAGATGTTCAATTATAATTATTGGTTTAGATCTTCTCTCCAAAGCTTTTTCCTCAAAGCTTCAAGTTGTCTAATACTAAAACCCATGTATTCAGCGGCTGTTAAAACTTTTACTTTATTCCTCTCCCCTAACCTGATCACATCAGATATTTTCTCGCGGTAGTTAAGATCTCTTAATAGGTGATGATCAACTATAAGTATCGAGTTTTCCCTCATATTAACAGTTATTTTCTTTAAATTATCAATACCTTTTCTAATATATTTTCTACTGATTTTATATCCCTCAAAATATGTTGGTGGACCACTTATTATTAGTAAGTCAGGTATATTTTCTAATATAATGTTTAATGCTTCATCATCTATCGGTCCTTGAACATCGCTACCATGCAATATTTTATAGTCTTCGTATTCGATCATAGTCATTACTACATATCCTAGTTTAGTATCTCTTGGACCGTGTGGTAATGGTTTTGAGAATTTGATTTTTACTTTATCAAATATATACTCATTATTATCAGCTATCAATAACTCTTTTACATTCTCTTTTACATTCATTTTATTCAATAATTTATACGCTCTTAGCCTTTGACTATTATTGATATAGGTTCTAGGATCCTTTATTATCAATACTTTTCCACGATAGTAATTTGCTTCTGTCTCTCTATAGAGGTAGTGGTCTTTATGATAGTGTGATATGATCAAAATATCTGAATCAATTGCTTCTCTATGTATTTCCTCTAAATGTTTCTCTAGCGCATCGATCTCTAGTGGATGGGGATCTAAGCCGTATCTTTTAGGTGCAATACTTACCCCCGGATCTATAAAGATCTTTAAATCTTCAAACTCCACTACTGTAGCCATACCGCGTGTACCCATACTATCGAATCCTATTAGCTTGATCTTCAAGTTTTAATGCACCAGTAGATAGAATATTATTTAATATATTTTATAACTTGTCTAAACAATTATTTTGGATAGGGGATAAATACTTGCTTGATATGGTGAGAAGCGGTAGTGTTGATGAATACTTAGAGGTTTTAAGGAATAGTATTTCTAAACGAGAATTAATTATAATTATTGGTGAATGTACGGTTGATTATAGTGGTAGAAGTGAGTCTAAACTAACGAGTGGTGAGAGGATAGTAGTGATTAAACAAGACGGTGCATTACTTATCCATAGACCATTCGGATATTCTCCAGTGAATTGGCAACCATCGACTGTAGTTATTGAGGTTAGAAAAATTGATGATGATCGTATAGTAGTTACTGCGATAAGATCTAAGCCCCGTGAAATTCTAAACATTAATTTTTCAAGAATAGATCTAATTATCCACGGTAAACTAGTTGATCATGGTGAATTCATCATGTATATGGATGAACTAGATATGCGTGATATATTGTTTGAGCATCCTGAAATGATTGAGAAAGGATTAAAGATAGTTGAGAAAGAGAAACCAGTCAATGGTGGTTATATCGATCTATTCGGATATGATGTTAATGGGAAACCAGTTATAATCGAGTTAAAGAGGGTTACGGCTGGTAGAGACGCTGTTTTACAATTATACAGCTATGTTAAGAAATATGAGGAGAAACTAGGAGTAAAACCACGTGGTATACTCGTGGCTCCAGCTATTTCCTCATCAGCTATCGAGGCTCTAAATAAATTAAGACTAGAATGGAGGGAAATTGATTTAAAGAAACTTTGGAGTTTTAAGAAGCAAAAGGAGGTTCATCATGAGTCATTACTCAAGTATCTCGGGAAGAGAGGAGAACGATAGTGTGGCTAAATATGATGTAACTAGTTCATCTTATGACCAACTATATAGAGAAGAACAGTTTCTTAAATACAAATATGTATTTCTAGAAAAGAAGCTCCCTCTAGGTAAAATCATATTAGATGTTGGATGTGGTACTGGATTGTTGATTGAGTTTTTGGATGAATACGGTTTAGATAAATATGAGAAATACATTTGTGTTGAACCAAGTTTTTCTATGCTTAATTTATTGATGGAGAAAAACATTATTGATCATAGAATATTATTGGTTATTGGTTATGGTGAGTATCTACCTATAATTGATAATTCAGTTGATAATGTTTTTCTATTTACTGTATGGGATAATGTTGTAGATAAAGAGAAATTATTGAATGAAGTCTTACGTGTCGTTAAACCGGGTGGATACGTCTTAATATCTTCGTTGAAGAAAGTCAACAATATAAAACCAAATATGCTTTTAGAGGGTTTCAAGTGTTTAGGTTGTGTTATAGATTGTTTCTATATATATGCGAAAAGCTAAATCCTTAAATAATGAATAGTACTGTTTCATATATTGATTAAAGAATTTTTATGATGGGATAGAAATTGAGCCAGAAGATTAGACCGGCCACACCACTAAAACACTTACGTTCGGCTATTGATAAGATCATTTTAGTGAAACTCAAGGATGGTACAGAGTATGTGGGTAAATTAGAGCTTGTAGATAATACTATGAATGTAGTGTTAAGTGATTGTGTAAAGTATGATAATGATGGGAATCTCGTTGCACGTTATGGTAAGGTGTTGATTAGGGGTAGCCAAATAGCATTTATTAGCGTTAACTATGGTGAAGTTGCACCAGAAGTAGTTAGTGGTTGATTAAGGCTATAACACTATAGTGTCTAGTATATAATTTTATGTGAGACGAAATATGATTACGTAGCTAAATGAGAGTATTTAATATAGTTTATGAACTATGAATAGAATAGGTGTATGTAAGCTATTCTTATTATCTACATGTCTAATTAAGAATACTTATAGGAGGTAGATTTTATGGGTTCACGTTATCCTGCTCCCAAAAGGATTAAACGTAGGAGGGAATATCGATGGTTAAGAAGTGATGGAACACCCGATATAAGTGATCGTATATATAGGTTGCCCGGAGACCTAGAAATTATTGCAAGTAAACCAGTCGTTAGTGTTTCCCCCACAACCCCCCTGATTAAAGCATTAGAATCTATGGCTGCTAACTATAGAAGTTTAATAGTATCTATTGGTGATCAATTGAAAGGTTTACTTCTAGCTTCTCATTTCATCAATTATCTTGGTGGAGGAGAACTTTTCAAGATCGTTAGTGAAAGACATAACTATAATATTTACTCTGCGTTAGAGAGAGAAGTTGTCGAATCTATTATGGAGAAAAACCCTGTAGTAGCTTATGTAGATGAGAAATTGACTGATGTATTAGAGAGAATGGTTTTAACTGGTGTGGGGGTTCTACCAGTTCTCTACGATGATCAGAGAGTATATGGTATTGTTACAGAGCATGATTTAGTTAAATACCTATATGGCGTTGTTAGAATTGGTGTGAAAGTTTCACAGATTATGTCATCACCAGTTATAACAGCTAATATTGATGATAAACTCAGCGATGTTATGGTTAAAATGGTTAAGTATGGTTTTAGAAGACTTCCTATTATCCAGGATAATATAGTTGTAGGTATAGTTACTGTAATGGATATTATAAAGTATTTTAGCTCACATAAATTCTTTGAGAAACTAAGTAGCCCAGATGTTCGGAAAGTTTTATCAACAAGTATTAGAGAAGTAGTTGTACCAGAGGTTGTTACGGTGGGACCCGAAGCTGATTTAAGTGAAGCGGTGCACGAGATGATAGATAGGAATATAAGTTCTGTTCTCGTAGTTAATAAAGATATGGAATTACAAGGTATAGTTACTGAACGTGATGTCTTATATGCTCTAACGGTTAGCGAGATCAAATAATATGTTTTTTCCACGTATACTATTCTACATAATACTTTAAAGAAACTATTTAGAATATAGTTTCTGGAAATCTAGTGAGGTATAGAGAATATATTGTGTGTGAAACAGTTATGTATGAACCGAGATTTATAGTAGATACTATGTTGGGTAATGTAGCTAGATGGCTCCGTATACTAGGCTATGATACATTGTATAGTAGGAAGTATAAGGATTGGGAGATTCTTAGATTAGCTGAGAAAGAGGATCGAATAATTATTACGAGGGATACTGGACTACATAGAAAAGCGTTGAATAATGGGTTTAAAAGTATTTATTTATCTATGGATGATATGGCTGAGAGATTAGCATATATAGCTTTGATCGCCGGGATCAAATTATACGTTGATCTTGAACGTTCTAGATGCCCAATATGTAATGGTGAGTTACGTAAAGTGTCAAAAGAACAGGTGAAAGATAAGGTTCCACCAAGGGTGTATAGGGTCTATGAAGATTTCTGGTTATGTAGTAGGTGTGGTAAAGTATATTGGATTGGTAGTCATTGGATAAAAATAGAGGAAATACTTAGTAGAGCACGTAAACTATTAGAAGAATACAAAGCTAGAAAATATGGATAGGTGTCTCTATGGAAAAACCAATACATCCAGATGAACTAAGTTTTGAAGATGGAGTATTCTTAGTAAAGCTTGCTAGGAAGACACTTAGAGAGAAATTAGTAAAAAATATCGAGATAAAACCCCCATTAGATACACCTAAACATTTACTGAGGCCTGGAATGGTATTTACAACGATCGAGAAGTTTTTAGGGGAAAACCAGTATGCTCTGCGCGGTTGTATAGGTTTCTTGTCACCAATATATAGTCTTGTAAAAGCAACTATAAAATCAACTATTGAAGCAGCATTAAATGATCCAAGGTTTCCTCCAATGACTTCTGATGAATTAGATCAAGTAGTTTTAGAGGTAACTGTTCTATCTTTGCCTGAGGAGATCGTCGTGGATAATAGATGGGATCTACCTGCGAAAATAAATATTGGTAGAGATGGACTTGTAGTTGAAAAAGGATTCTTTAAAGGAACATTACTACCAATGGTTCCAATAGAGTATTGCTGGGATCAAGAGACATTTTTAGCTGAAACATGTATAAAAGCAAGGCTTCCACCTGATTGCTGGTTAGATAAAAATGTTAAGGTCTCTAAATATGTTGGTAAAGCATTCAAGGAAAAAACCCCTAATGGCGAGATATATGAGAGGGATCTTACTAAAGAATATAGAGAGCTCTGTTTTACTGAAAAATAGGTTGCAAGGTTTTCTTTAGGCAAAACAATTAATTTTTATATGAGAATAGTGTAACGAAGTATATATTTGATCTTGGGGTGTTTTGGGGTGGCTGAGATAACGATTAAAGATGTAATTAATATCCCGTACGATAAAGCTAGATTAGAAATAGTTGATTTCATTAAGAAAAGTTTTGATGGGGCATATCTTAATAAAGCTGTTATTGGTTTAAGCGGTGGGGTTGATTCTTCAACTGTTCTAGTATTGTTAGTGGAAGCGTTGGGTAGTGAGAATGTTGTAGCTTTGATCATGCCTGATCTAATGGAAACTTACGTGCTAGGATAAGAATGAATATTCTTTATTACTATGCAAACAAGTATAATGGATTAGTCGTAGGTACCAGTGATCGGAGCGAATTACTGATCGGATACTATACGAAATATGGTGATGGAGCCGTAGATATTCTACCTATTGGAGCATTATATAAAACTCAAGTTAGGAAACTTGCTGAAAAACTAGGTCTTCCTCGTAGAATAGTGGAGAAACCCAGTAGTCCTGGTTTCTGGGTTGGGCATTTAGCTGAGGATGAAATTGGTATTAAGTATGAAGTAATAGATGTTGTACTCTATGCATTGTTTGATAAAGGATTAAAACCTGAGGAAGTACCAAGATATACAGGTATAGATCAAGGTATTGTTAATAAAATACTAGATATGCATAGAAGAAGTAGACACAAAAGAGTATTTCCGCCTATGCCTCGTCTTTCATGGGTGGGAGAACCAATTAAGGAGATCTAATTAGATTTAATAATGTTTACCTCAATTTTCTCATCACTACTTTTTAATGATACTTTTCCGTCCGCGATATAGATCCATGCAATTTTTAGCGGGTAAACTAGTATATTTAGTATACTCTCTACATCCTTAACATCCAATTCTATCTTATTTGCTCTAAAGAAGTATTTATCATTAATCGTCAATAGAAGATCGTACTCCTCTCTAATTCTTAGGATCAATGGTTTTGAGTATCCTACTAAACTTTTTCCATATATCTTTATCTTCTCCTCTTCTACTCTCTTCTTAATACTCAATTTGTCCATGTAGATGTATACAAGGTCTTGTTCATTAAAGATATTGGGTTTATCAAAATATTCTATTTCAGCTGAAAGTTTATCTATTGTAAATGATAATGATGCTCTAAGAGGTTTTACAACGTAGATATGGTTAGCGTGTTGTTCACCGCTGGGTAGAATTATTTTATCATTTATAACCTCGATCCTGTAGAGATTAGACTCTATTTCGCGTATTATATTAGATTTTGTCATTAAAACCTCCCTGTAGAGCTTCATACTTTATGTCTAAATATACTTTTTGTTTAGATAATCCATAAATACTTTTGTTATAGGGGTGGAGTGGTTGAAGATTCTGGTTTTAAGTGATATTCATAGTAGAGTTGATGTATTGAAGAAGATTATCAAGACTGTAGTATCTGTTGAGATAGTTGATTTGGTAATTATTGCTGGAGACCTTACTCATTTCGAGAATATAGATAAAGCTATCAGTATTTTGAGAATTATTAGAGGCTATACTAGTAAACCGGTACTTTTTATACCTGGAAACTGTGATGATCCTGGTTTATTGAGTATTGATAGATTAGATGAAAACATTATTAATATTCATGGAAGGCAAGTATTATTTGGTAATCTATATTTTTATGGGATCGGAGGAAGTAATTTCACACCATTTAATACTTGGATTGAGTGGAGTGAAGATGATTTAAAGAGATTTTTGATAGTACCATATAGTCTACCATCGAATAGACTATTGATGATTACACATGCTCCAATATATGGAGTTATGGATGAGATACAAGGGTTAAATGTTGGTTCAAAATCTTTACGTGAATTCTTGGAGAGACACGGAGCTTTAATATGGATAACTGGGCATCTCCACGAATATAGTAATTATACTAGACACAAGGATACGTGGATATTGAATCCAGGCCCAGCAATGCATGGTTATTATGGATTAATAGAGGTAACCGATAGAAACTGTTCTATCTCTATAGCTGATGTCTATTCGGGAAAGTAGTTTCTATACCTTCTATAGAATTCCATTAGATCCCTAGTAATATATGTGGGTTCAACACCATATTTTTCTGGATCATCTGGTTTTCCAACACCAGTGAGTATATAGAGTGTATCAATGCCTTTCTTAATACCCATTAGTACATCAATATCTACCCGATCACCTATTATTAATAGTTCGGATGGGTCGATAGAGTATTTTTCAATGATAAAATCTAATACCCATGGATTAGGTTTACCAGTTATCATCTCAGGCTCTTTACCAGTAGACTCTTTGATCATAGCCACTATACTACCAGCACCCG
>NJDP01000088.1 GCA_002254665.1 Desulfurococcales archaeon ex4484_58
TCTTATTCTATTATGAGCTTAGAGAGTTCCTCGCATACATAAATCTACAGCTCTTAAGACATTTACGTGGGAAAACTTTTGAAATATATCTACCAAGTCATAGTAAACCTATTTATGGTAGAATAATTAATATTGATCTCTTAAACTCTACTATCGAAGATATTTATGGTAGAAGAATATATGTATCTAATAGCTTATTATTAAACTCTATACTGCGTGAACACATTCCATCTATACAGTTGAAAATAACTTTGAATGATATAGGTGATAAAGTACAGGATGTTCTCTCAAATATATTGTCTTCATTTAAAGAAATAGATACAGGTATTTTTAGGATAGATGATAGGAAGGTCTCTATAGAGAGAGTATCATCTAATCAAATCTCATTCAAACTAGTGATCAACCCTACCTCGACACCTATTAGAGTGAGTGATCTTTTATCATTTACTAATACGTTAAACAACTTATTAAGTAAGTATAAACCGGTGATTGAGGTTATAGAATTAGTTTAAAGCATATCCTCTTAAATCATAGAATGTAGCAGTATCTATATGGACGTTTATATTTGAACCATAATCTATGTTTGGGTAATTATTCTTAATAACGACTGGGATATAATTATCTAATCTTCCAATCCAAGTATTACTGTATTCTGTTATAAATACGTTAACATCTAAACCAACGTATTTACCATGAGTTTTTAATCCTACCTTTTGAATAACATTTAATAGTCTAAGCATTCTCTCTTTCTTGATCTTAGTAGGTACTTGTGGTAGTCTAGCTGAGTATGTGTTTGGTCTTATACTATAGACCGCCGGATGAACTCTTTCAAATAATAGCTCTTCTATGAGTTTAAGCGTTTCTTCAAAATCTTCCTCATCTTCACCGGGATGACCTACAATTACATCTGTAGCTATACTTACCTCTGGTATTTTCTTTCGTATCTCTTTTATCAGTGACCTATATTCGTCTACTGTATATTTCCTCCTCATGATCTTAAGTACCTTGTCACTCCCACTTTGAACCGGAATGTGAAGGAATCTATAGATCCTACTATTTGATTTAATTAATTCGATTAATTCGTCCACAATACTATGGAGGGTATCTGGGTTCATCATACCGATCCTAATCCTATAGTTCCCTTCAATATTGGTTAGTTTTTCTAAAAGTTTAGGAAGCATTGGTTTACCATATAAGTCTATTCCATAGGTTGCTGTATCCTGGCCCGTTAACTCTACCTCAACTACCCCTTTTTCTACAGCATTTTTTAGAGTTTTCACAATTAATTCTATCGGGTAACTCACTAGTTTCCTACGAGCATTCTTCGTTATACAGAAACTACAGTTACCAAGACACCCATCCTGTATAGGTATATATGCTATCTGTTGATCAGCATAAGTACCAAGTACACTACGGTCTCTTGTACCATTTAATAGAAAGACTTGATCACCGCTCTCAACCGCTAACCAGATCCTTGAAGAGTTCTGTGGTGAAACCAGGCTAGCACTTGGAGCCAATAAGTGTACTTTATATGGTTGTGCAGCAGCCATACAACCTGCTACAATAAATTTCTTTCCAGTTCTACAAGTATATTCTTGGAGAGTCTTTATTCTCTTAACCATTTTAGCTTCTGTATCGTACCTCACTGTACAAGTATTTAGTATAATGACATCTGCTTCATTAATACTATCAACTATCATATGTCCTCTACCCCGTAACACTGTCTTCATAATATACTCGTCTCCCCGGTTTAATGCACATCCATAAGTCTCAATATATACTCTCATTTCACATTCACCCTTCTATTCATTAATCCTTTATAAGAGACCTTTATATAGAGTTATTTACCTAAACTAGTTATACAGTTGTATATAGTTAGTTAATTAGTAATGGTGATAGTGTATGGCTAAGAAGGTTAGAGAATATAGTTATGAAGAATTATTGGATAGAGCTTATTCACGTTTACCAGCTAAGAAGGGTCCAGCACCATCATTTACTATACCACGTGCAGAAGTAATGTTTGTTGGTGGGAGAACGCTTCTTTTAAACTTTAAAGAGATAACTGAAATTCTTAATAGAGAACCAAGTATATTACAGAAATTCCTAGTAAAAGAACTAGGAGCACCAGCTTTTCTAAATGAGTCTGGACAACTAGTTCTTCAAGGTAGGTTTAATGTACATATACTCAATAAACTGATCCAGATATTTACAGAAAAATATGTTATCTGTCCTACATGTGGTAGTAAAGATACGAAGCTGATTAAGAAAGGTAAGGTATTTATATTACGTTGTGAAGCATGTGGTGCTGAAACTACGTTAGAGGCGTTTTAATTCTTAGGTTATTTTGAATATATATTAGGGTGTATTATTTCAAATACTAGTGAATAGTAAATTGATACATTGATCTATGAGGCGGTATCCGGATTATGAGTGATGATCTAGTGTATGTTAAAAAACACACAAGTGGTGGAGAAGTAGTTCTTGCTATTTGTGACTATTCATTACTTGGTAAAAAAATAGTTGACCGTGAGAAAAACATTACATTATACATTGATCCAAACTTCTATAAAGGTGAAGTAATGTCTATAAAACAAGCTCTCGAACTATTGAAGAAGGCTACTAATGCTAATCTCATTGGAAACAATATAGTTGAAGCTGCTATTAGAGAAGGATATGTTTTGAGGGAAGCGGTGATCGAGGTTGGTGGTGTTCTTCATGCACAATTAATGGTTGTGGAGGCTGAGAGATTTTGAAATATTGCGTTAAGTGTGGTAAAGAGGTTATAGATGAAGAGTATATTTTGGATTATGGTTATTGCATTGATTGTTTTATTAGATATAAGAGTATTTTCAAGAAGAAACCAGTATTGAAAATAACCATATGTCCTCGATGTGGTTCTTGGAGATTAGGTGATGAATGGTTAAAACCAGTGGAGTTAAAGGAGATTATTAGAAGAACATTCCTCCATACATATAAACATTATGTACATGATTTTATATCTGTTATTGATCTAAGTATAGTTGGGGAACCAGTTAGGATCTATAAGAATAGGTATCGTGTAAAAATAGAATTAACTATTTTATTCAATGAGAGTACACCCCGTAGTGTATATGATGAGATAGAATATGTTTTAGAGAAAAGAGTTTGTCCACGTTGTATAGCTTTTACTAGTAAGTCCCATAAAGCATTTATTCAAGTTAGAAGCGAGGAAGGGAGATTATCAAATAGACAGATCGAGGTTGTTAAGAGGGTTTTAGAGGAATCAAGTATAGCTCCAGAAATAATAGAGGTTTCTAGTAATAAGTATGGGTTAGATATTAAAGTATTAACACTTACAACAGCTAAGAAGATAGTATTACAACTAGTTAAGTTGACTGGAGCTAAAGTAGTTGAATCGTTTAAACCTACAAAATATGATTCGAGAAGTGGTAGTTGGAGGGGAGTATTTACTTTATCGGTTAGAATACCTTCTATAAAGATAGGTGATCTGGTAGAGTATAGGGGTAGACCGGGTATTGTTAGAGAAAAACATGGTGGTGGTATACGTGTTGAAATGCTTGATAATAATGAGTGTATTGATATTGATTATGAATCTTACTGGAGAGGTGTTTTAAAGAAGCAGAGATCAGCTGTATATAGTAGTAAATATAGAGTTATAGCATATGATAACTCTACGTTGTATCTATTAGATGAGGAAACTGGTGAGATGAGAGAGTATCCTAGAACAAATCCTTCTATATCGAATGGAGACATAGTATATATTATTAGTGTTAAGAATAAGGACTATATAGTGAAGATTTAATTGTAATGGAGCGGGATCAAGTATGCCTAAAAAGAAGCGTAGGAGTGAAGAAAAACCTAAGGAAACACCTTTACCGGGGGAGGATACTGTTATATGTGGTGTAATCCGTCATTTAGGCGGTGATCACTTGATTGCTAAATGCCTTGATGGCGTTGATCGTAAGGTTAGGATTCCAGGTAAGATGCGTAGAAGAGTATGGATTAGTGAGGGGGACATTATATTGGTTGGAGTATGGGATTTTTCGCCTAATAGAGGAGATGTTATTTATAAGTATAGTAGAAGTGAGGTTGCTAAACTTGTTGAGAAAAATATTATTCCTAAAGAATTCCTTGATGCTATAAGTGAGTTGATATAATGTTCGAGGATTTTGATATCTATATTGATAAGAGAGATTTGAAACGTATTAAAGATAAGGATTTGTTTGAGACTGTTGAGGAGGTTTTTGATACACGTACGGTTCTCACATTATATACTCTAATGAGAAAGAAAATCATTAAGAGAATGAATGGTGTTATAAGTGCTGGTAAAGAATCCCGTGTTTATCTAGCTTATAGTTATAGTGATGAACCATTAGCTGTTAAGATATATTTGACTAGTACGGCTGTTTTCCGTAAGGGTATACTTAAATATATTATGGGTGATCCTCGTTTTCAAGGGTTTAAACCAAGTGATACACGTAAATTAATTTATATGTGGACCCGCAAGGAGTTTCGAAATATGAAGAGAATGTATGACGCTGATGTTAAGGTTCCTAAACCAATAGCTTTCCTCAATAATGTTCTTGTAATGGAGTTTTTGGGTGAAGATAATAAGAGGTATCCATTGTTGATCGAGGTTTATAATGAGCTTGAATTAGAGGATTTACACCGTATATATTCATTGGTTCTCGAGGAACTGGTTAAGATTGTGTGTAGAGCTAGATTAGTTCATGGAGATTTATCGGAGTATAATATTATGGTTAGACCGGGAATTGATATTGCTATTATAGATGTTAGTCAAGCTGTTGATCTTGAGCATCCTAATTTCTATGATTTTTTAATCCGCGACATTAGAAATATTAATAGATTCTTTAGATATGAGGTAGGATTAGATAGTGTATTAGATGAAGAAACTGTATTGGAGAGGATTAAACCTTGTCTGGTGAAGAGAAAGGAAGGTTAACTATGGGTGTTACTAGGTTATATGAGAAAGTACCATTAGATAGGATAGGCGCTTTAATCGGTCATAATGGTAGTGTTAAAGAAGAGATTATGCGTAGAACTAGAACCAATATAACTATTGATTCTACAACTGGGACAGTTATAATAGAGCCTGCATCGCCATCCACTACTGCCCTCGAGTTAATGAAGGCTCGTGATATTGTTAAAGCGATTGCTTATGGTTTCAGTCCGGAAAGGGCTTTTCGGTTACTAGACGAAGATCAAGTGTTGTTGATCATTGATCTTAAACAATATGTTGGTGATAGACCAAATCATATTCAGAGAATACTTGGTAGAATAATTGGTGAGGGAGGCAAAGCTAGACGTGTACTCGAAGAAATGACTGGTACATATATATCTATATATGATACATATGTAGCGATCATAGGTGATTATGAATCAGCAAATATAGCTAAAAACGCTGTAGAACTCTTAATTGAAGGGAGGAGACATGGGACTGTATATAGGTATATTGAGAGAGAATCCTACTTATTGAAACGTAGAAGAATGAGAGAATTATGGCGTGAAAAACCCTAAAACCCTCGCATGCGGGCCTTATCTTCATAGACAATAATAGCAGTAATTCAGAAAACACTTAACCCCGGGTTCCATCTTCATCGGGTCTATAACAACATATTATTACTATAAGGTATTAAAATCGCTTCAACATAGTAGATCACAAAAACCTTATATCACACCATGACATAAACCATTATATTGATGACTTGTGGTGGGCCCGTAGCTCAGCCAGGCAGAGCGGCGGACACGCCCCTCCCATGTCGGGGGAGGGTTTGGCCGAGGCTCCAGACAAGCTATGGGTCATAAGACCCCCTCATGGGGGATGATTTGTGTCTGGAGGGAGTGACCCGTAGGTCGGGGGTTCAAATCCCCCCGGGCCCACCATTAAATCCCTAACTAGAGGATTCCATGAAGGAATGGTAAAGACTTATAAAATTCTCTATATTCTCATAATTACATGGTAGGAGAGCAAAAAGGGCCCGTCGTCTAGCCTGGTCTAGGACGCCGCCCTGACGATCCTCTCAACGGGTTTGAGTAGAGAGGCGGAGGTCCGGGGTTCAAATCCCCGCGGGCCCATTCCTCTTTAGGTTTATATAATGGTTTTTACAATTATCTAATATGGAATACTCCCCCGCCCCCCGGTAACTAAGCCGTTGGGCTTATGGATGATCCGGGGGTTCCCGGCCTTCATATATTCTTCCGATGAAGAACCTTTTCCCCTCAATGAATCCGGTGATTAATGCACCGGTTTCTGAGGGGGTTGAACAGCGTGTAGTATATTAGTTTCTTTCTAATTAATACTATATTCTGGATGTTAAATCTACAGTGTTTTGGTGGAGCGTATTTGAAGTATCCGTTGGATAAAATATGTGTTAGGAGTGGTGTTTTTTGTCCTAGTTGTCAACGTAAACTAGACTCAGGCTTAGTTGATCATAGTGAAGTAGATGTTATGAAGGCTCTAATGGAACTTGAGGATCGTTTAAAAGAGCTTAGAAAGGGTGAGTATGTTAAGTCATATACTATAGATGATGTAGTGGTTATTATTCTACGTAATGGATGGGAACGTAGAGAACTTGAGACTATTGCGCGTGAAACAGCTTATAAGTTGAGAAAGAAGGTAAAAATAGCATTAGATACAGGTGATCGTAAAAGATTAGTTGAACAAGTAGTATCGCCGG
>NJDP01000019.1 GCA_002254665.1 Desulfurococcales archaeon ex4484_58
CATACTGGATACACAAATGTGATCCTGGATCTAGGATAGTATATGAGATAAGCACCTAAAACACCGCTAATAGCACCCGATGCCCCAAGGACTGGTGTAACCCATGGATTCAACGTATAGGTGGTAAACAAGTATTCTGTCGGGACAAATGTTATAGAGAGTATATGGAATAATGTAGCTGATAAACCACATAATATATAGAATACAAGGTAGTTCCTATAACCCATAGCACTTTCAACTGATCCTCCAAAGAAGAATAAGAACAACATATTACCTATTAAATGAAATATATCTGCGTGAACAAACATAGCAGTGATTAATGTCCATAGATTCTCTCCTCTAACAATAGATGCAGGTACTATTGCGAGTCTCCGTTGTGCATCATAGTAATCAATAGCTCCAGGAACTATAGACGAGGGATTAGTCATTATTAAGGCAAAAACTATAACATTTATAGCTATAAGTGTAAATGTTACATAGGGTGTTCTATGAGGGGCCGAGATCCTTATCGGTAGAAACATTCATTAATCACCGCTCTTCTTCAACCATTTGTAGAGACCGCTAATCTCTTCTCTTTTACTATCAGGCTTGAGTTTATATTTTATTAAAACCACTTTACCCCGCGCAGGTAATGATACATTATATACGGGTACGTGATCAATATATACAAGTTCTTTTACCCCTTTATGTACATGACCATGAATGACTAGATCGGGTTTTTTAGATTTAATTATTTCTTCAAACCTCTTACTTGCTAGATAAGCCCATATATGTTCTGGTTCACCTTCTAGATTCTTATATGTTACGCCATAATGAGATACAAGGATCACTATATCTACTCCCTTACCACGTATCATATCAAACATTTTCGATATAGTTAATGGTAGTTCACGATAATATTTATAGATACCCGGAATATTTCTTGCTTGCCATGGTGTTGGTTTATCGAGTGCTCCTCTAGTACCAATAACGCCCACTTTATAACCAGCTATTTCGAGGACAGTGTATTCGTTGTTCAACCATTTAAAACCGTTATATAACTCTATATATTTGTTCTCGAATCCACGATACTCTTCATTACCGAATATAGATAAAACCGGTTTTCTATCATAATTCTTCATTACGTATTCATATATTGGTTTAAAAGCATATACATTATTCTTATCAACATTATCTCCAGCAAATATTATTAGATCGGGTTCTTCATCTATTTCTTCAATAGATTTCATGAATAAGCTTAAATAACGAGGACTATGAATATCCGCTGTAGCAAGTATCTTTAACAATATAGCTACACCTTAACTAAGCTAGATACTCCTACCTAAACACGGGTATTCTATAAAACATAGTTGATACATAGATAGATAAACTTATAAAGCATATATCCATTATGTTTGATAGAATAACTAGTTAATAGGATGGGTGTTAATAGTAATGACTATTGGTTTATTTAAAGGAGTTAATAAAGCAGGGCATCCGGGTTGGACTAGAGTTAAATGTGCTATTTGTAATAGAGACCTTGATCTATTTAGAGCTGTTGATGAAAAGAATGTTTATTACTGTGAAGAATGCGTTAGGAAGGGGAGAAACGCTTATTTCTGTGATGCTCATGCACGTAACCTGCATTTCAGATGCCCCTATTGTCGTAATGAATTAAAACCATACTATAGTTAAGGCTCTTCTACAATCTCTATAGCTTTACGTGGACATAAAGGTATACATGCATAGCACTCAATACATTTACTATCTTCACTATATATTTTATCGTCTATACGGTAAAATACATGTGTTGGACAGTATTTGACGCATAACTCACATAAATCACATAGTTCACGATTAATTATAATCTTAACCATTAAAATCCACCAGGGGTACGGGTGTAATTATGTGGATTAAAGCTGATATGCATATCCATTCAACACATAGTGATGGTAGAGCTAGCCCAAAGGATATACTCCTATATGCCATGTATAGAGAGTTGAAAGTAATATCTATTACAGACCACGATACATTTCAGGGTAGTGTAGTAGCTTCTAGATATGCTAGAGAAAAGAAAGAATTGCCACTTGTGATCATTGGTAGCGAGGTTCGAAGTGAACGTGGAGATATACTCCTATATTGTTTCGAGCCAATAGATTTTCCTCGAAAAATAGATCAATTGATTGATTATGCACATGAAAATAATTGTTTAGTAGTTCCAGCACATCCATTCGATGCTTTTAGAGCTGGTATAGGTGAAGCCTTATATGAGTATAGTGGGTGGGATGGAGTAGAGGTTTGGAATTCATCATCTAGTCTCGGCGCCAATAAAAAGGCTATTAGAGCTTCACGTGAACTAGGTTTACCGGGTTTAGCTAATAGTGATGCACATATACCGGACTATATAGGTGTAGCATATACTCTACTAGATGTTGAAGAGTTGAGTGTTGAAGCGGTATTTAAAGCTATAAAAAATAATAGAGTCAGACCCTATTTCGGATACCCCCCTTTTAAAGTATTTTTAAAAAGAATAGCTTGGAGTATAGAGAGATTATTTATGAAGAAGAAACCTTAATTTTACTCTAAGATATAAACTGGACCACCTATATTTACTGTGTTTTCTGGTGGTTTTTCTTCATAGAACTCTATATTCTCTAAGTGGTGGAGGTCAGCTAGTTCTTTCAATACCTTCTCGACACTATATGGTAAATAGATCTTTGTTTTCAGCGGTTCACTGAACCTGATATTATGTTTCTTCTTATAACCCCATATAGCAGAGTTTATTTCTTGCACAATAAACACTAACTTATAGTCTTTTTCGGCCCATTCATTCTCTACTTCCGGGAATTTCTCTGTATGAATACATTTACCATATAATCTCTCATATATAGCGTCAGTAACGAAAGGCATTATTGGCGCTAACATCTTTAATATACGCTCTAAAACATAGTGTAGAGTATACCATGCAGCTTCTTGTTCTACTCTCGAATACTTGTTTTCACGATTATATGCTCTTGATTTCACTAACTCTATATAGTGCGATGCAAAATAGTTCCATGTAAATTGGTATAATAGAGTTACTGGTTCATATACGTCTAGCTCACTATAAGCTTTATCCACCCTCTTAACTAGATCATTTACATAAGCAATAGTTGCTTCATCAATAGCTCTAAGTGAAACCGGTTTTTCTGGTCTTGGAAACATTGAAATGAAACGTGCAATATTCCAAAGCTTAGTTGTAAATAATAGTCCAGTCCTAACCATCTGCTCCGAGAAACGATAATCGTATCCAAGCTTAGATGAAGCTGCAGCCCAATATCTAAAAGCGTCTGCACCATACTTCTCGATATAAGGCTCTGGATCTATGATGTTACCTTTAGATTTATGCATAGCTTCACCTTTCTCATCTAAACCCATACCGGTTATTCTAGCCCATTTAAATGCTGGTTTACCAGTCAACTGGTATACTCTAAGTATCGAGTAATAAAGCCATGTACGTATAATGTCCTGTCCCTGTGGACGGAGCGTGTATTTGAATGCTTTTTCAAATAATTTCTGATTCCTCAAATAACCAGTTACATATAACACCGATATACTACTATCAAACCATGTATCAAAAACTTTTTTCTCACCAATAATGTTTTCACGTGAAGCTCCACAATATGGACATTTATCCCATGGCGGAGGATCCCTCCATGGTCTATAATATTTACCAGGCTCCGGTAGAAGAATTGCTCCACAAGATTTACATCTCCATACAGGTACTTCCGTTGCATAATATCGATCCCTACTTATCGGCCAATCAGTAGAGACGCTGTCAATCCAATCTAGTAACTTCTTCTTATGCATCTCAGGCTTGAAAGTTATCTGATCCACTACCTCCTTCAATTTCTCTTTATACTCTAATTGTTTAAGAAACCATTCACGCGCATGTATGATCTGTATTGGTGTATTACAACGCCAGCAAACCGGTATACTATGCTTAATCTTCTCTTTCTTAACAAGCAATCCCTTTTCCTCAAGGATCAAAGCAGCTTTCTCTCTAGCTTCTTCAACCTTTAAACCAGCCAATTCCCCGGCTTCTTCAGTCAATCTACCATCACGATCAACTATTACACATGGTTCGAGGTTGAGTTCACGAAACATCCTCACATCCGCTTGATCACCATAACTACAAACCATTACTAACCCTGTCCCAAACTCTGGATCAACACCTACATGTTCATCAATAATCATCTCATGACCATAGAGGGGGTTGATAACGTGTAAACCCTTTAAATGCTTATAACGCTGATCGTCTGGATGATATACGAGGGCTCTACATGCTCTTAGAAGCTCTGGTCTAGTAGTAGCCACAACAACGTCTTCCCCTAACTCTTTAACATGAAACCTAATATAGTATAGATAGCCCTCTTTCTCAACATACTCAAGCTCAGCATCAGCCAATGTTGTCCTACATCTTGGACACCAATTAACAGGTCTTTCATCCTCATATATTAAACCCTTCTTATACAACTCTATGAATGTAGATTGAGTTATTCTACGATACTCCGGACTATCAGTCCCATTTTTCCAATAGTCAAAACTACATCCAAGCTTCTTCCAAATCCTAACCAGATCCTCCTCTACACGATCAAGCTCTTTTTTACAGAGACCAAGGAAATACTCTCGACCTTCTGGGGTAGAGGAAATCTCATGTGGATTAATACCTGTCTTCCTTTCAACTTGAACCTCTACCGGTAAACCATTACGATCAACATAGAATGGTACCAATACATTATATCCCTTCATCCTAAAGTAACGAGCAATCATATCTATCTGTGCGTAATGAGCAGCAGCTCCAACATGCCATTTACCACTAGCATATGGTGGTGGTGTATCGATTGCTATTATTTCGCGTTTATCGTCTTCTCTGAATATAAATTTATGTAATCCCCTCTCTTCCCACTTCCTATAAATTTCTTTTTCAAACCTATGATCCCATCTCTTCTCAACAATTTTTGGTTCAAAACTAGACATGTATCTCCAACCCATTAAAAACCATCAATAACATGGATTAATCAATACTTATGTGAATATATAAATAGTTATTATAAAGCATACGGTAAATCATCCACAGTTATGATACCATGGTTGATCACGCGGACCTTTACACCCTATGATCTCCCATGATCTATAGAATATTTTTTCAATATCATTACATCTAAGTTTACCCACAACTATCCAGCGTACATTAATGGTTTCATATATATCACCAGCTTTAACTCCAGTGATCATCACTTCCCTAACCTCTAGATCGCTAGATTCTATATTAATGTTTTCCTCGAGCTTCTTATATAATAAACAATACTTCTTCCCCGATACGCATCTCTCTTCGTAATCATTAAACATCCATTCATTTCGATAAACATCAACCGATAATAGATATGATTCCTTATTTAATCTAACCACTAGTACACGATAATAGTTATGGAACCAATACTCTGAAACTATTTCCTCCTCATTCATTGTACATGCCCAGTAACGATTTTAAGACACTGGCTTATATACTAGGCCTAATTCATCAGCTATCCTATAAGCTTCCATAATCTCCTTCCTAGTAGGTCTTCTACTTATCTCCCTATATCTATCACTATATTTAACCACTAAATGTTCCGGTCTATACTGCTCCATAACATTAACTAGTACACGTTGCGTATTCTTAGCAATCCATTCTAATACTTTTCTCGTACAACACTCTATATGATTAGGTAATACTAGGTGTCTAATGATCATATCCCCATTTTCATAAGCATACTTAATATTACGTGTTACTATCTCCCAGTAGTTTCTAACTTTAGAGTATCTCCAAGCACACTCGTTGTTACCATATTTTAGATCTGGTAACCATATATCAATTAGATCAACCAATATCTTCATAGATTCCATTGATAAGTACATATTACTATTCCAAAGCTGTGGAACATTAATTTCTAAAAACTTAAAACTCTCAACTATAAACGGTAAGTGAGGGGTGGGATCCCCACCTACATGATTAATGTTGCGAGCCCCAGTTTTCCTCAACTCCTCTTGGATCAAAGCTAATTCTCGTGGTGAAACAACTTCACCTTTCCAAGCATATACTTGGCTAATATCCCAGTTTTGACAATAAACACATTTAAAATTACATCCACCATAAAAAATAGTGCCACTAGGAACGAGGGGGGCTTCCTCGCCTATATGATGAAAATAGCTATGAACTACACATTTATCACTCATAAGACAAACTCCAGGTCTACCCTTTAATCGTTCAACACCACATCTACGCTCACATAACCTACACTCCTCCATCAACCTATAAGCTAATACGATCTTTACATCGAGTAAACTATATTGTGGGCGAGAAAGCTCATTTAGTTTAAGAGAACCCCCACGTATTTTTTCCCATAATTTTTTAAACTCGATAACCAATCGATCATGTAAGCTCCATAATTCTTTCTCAGATAAACCATTATACGGATTAACCGGGGACTCTACCCGTTTTACTATCAAGAACTTAGCTGGTTTCTCATTAACCATAACACTATAATACCATGAAAGGAATTCTCTAACCTCACTAAACTCCCAAACAGTAAATGCGTCTGGTCTTAAAAAGAATACATCATATACTCGGTCTCTTAACAATTAAACTCCCCAAATAATATTCTAATAAATCAAATCCAAACTGTTCCTTAAGTATGATGTAAAGTTTAGTAATAGGTAAACCAATAACATTATAGAAATCACCATGAATCTCTTCTACGAGAAGAGAGCCGAGCTCTTGGATAGCGTATCCACCAGCTTTACCTAGAGGTTCTAAAGTAGATAAGTATTTCTCTAATTCATCGTGACTAAACATTCTAAACTTAACACGTGTTTCTTCATGGAAAAAGTATTCTCTTTGATCATTTTTCCTAACAATATATACACCACTATATACGCTATGCCATTTACCACGTAGTTTCCAAAGAATATTTCTAGCCTCTACTATACTAGAGGGTTTACCTATAACGCCATGCTCCGGATCATAAATCACAGTATCTACACCGATCACTATCGAGTTTGGAGGAGCTTTATTTAATACCGAATATACTTTACCACGAGAATTCATATACACAGTCTCTATAGGGTCATCTAATAATGCTTCCTCATATTCTGGTTTAATAATTACTAGATCATAAATAAACTTCTTGAGAATCTCAATTCTTCTTTTGCTTTGACTTGCTAGAACCAAGATTTTATTGCTACCAATCACCATTTCCTCCTCCCATACTATAAAGGCTAAACTTTATTCTCTAATATTAACTCATCATTTAGATATCTAAGCATCTCTAATATACGTTCTCTAAGCTTCAAAGCTTTTTCACGACTATACCTATAATGCATTAACTTGTGTAGGTTCAATATTTTATTATTAAAGTGATCCATAGTTTCTTTTAAAGAACGACCAACTCTCTCACCATATAAGAAGACTCTAATAAAACCAACCACACCAAGTGCATCTAATTTATCTGCATCACTTAATATTTTGGATATTTCACAGATAGGTTTAATATTGTGCTCTAATACATACGAATAACTATGGTAAAGTATAGCATTAACTACACAATCAATTACATCACTTGAAACCCCTCTATCTGAGAGATAAGCTTTAGCGAATAATGATGAGTAGTAGGCATGCGGTTCTCCAATCAACCGACCGATATCATGTAAGAGTACAGTGATAGTTAATATGTTTCTATCAATATCTAACTCCTCATGATCAACTATTTCATATGCATTATTCAATACACGTTCAATATGTGGATAACCATGTTCAAAACTATTACCCAAAGCTTTTCTCACAAAGATTTTTAATTCATTAACTAGATCACTTAATACAACTATGATCAAACACCTCCAGATATGATATTGATGGATTTTTCGATCAACCCACATACTTCCTCTACAAAATCTTTAACATCAATAACTATTTCACCACAAACCCCAGCTTCATAGTTCATGTAGGAACCAGATAAACTTTCTTCCCTACAATACTCATTATTAACTCCTCTAACATCCATATTTGTAAAATATTTAAGCAATCTAGCTTCAAAACTACATGCATGACAATATTTTAATCCATATCTCCCCGCGATCCTCCATATATCTATTAATATGAATGGTTTACCATGTATTGAATAAAGTTTTTTAGATACACTATGCAATACCCCATAATTCCCGCCATGTGCGTTAAAGAAAACATAACCATGAGGCTTAATATTGGATTCAATACTATCTATTATAGAATACAGCATTTGAATGTAAATCTCTGGATCAATCGATAGTGTGCCAGGGTAATGTAACCATTCATGAGAGAAACCATATGTAAATACTGGATAGAAATAGATGCATGTATCTCTTAGATCACTATATCTTTCAAGACATTTTCGAGAAAATTTATCAGCTATGATAGTATCTGTACCATATGGAAGACTACCACCATGATACTCTATACTACCAAATGGAATAAATACTATTCTATACTTATAGTTGAGATCAATATTATACGAAGAACTAATCTCTATGATCAATACATACACCTAAACAGTTCATTTATTAACTCATATAGTTTCATAGAACGTTTAAAACCATATTTCTCTTTTAAAACCCCATATACCCTACCCGGTTCTCTAACATCTCTATATATACCAGTAACTAGCCATGTAAAAGTATCAAGTACGAGACATGGTATCTTCGATTCCCGACAAACAATATTCCATGCTTCAATAACTAATCCACTATTCACAGAGAGTAAGTCCTCTATACATTTCCTTAAGGTATCTCTACAATCTCTAATCATACAACTTGTTAAAGATAAAAACGCATTCCTACGATCAACCGGGATCGGGAGTCCACCTTTAACATTAACTTCTACACCACAGATTCTACATAGGTAATAGTACATTTTCGTAGCAAAAACAATAGTTTTCATATATTCTTTACCCTTAAGTATTAATGCTAACTCTCTATTAAGTAAGGACAAGTCTTCGCAGTAGATGGTAGGGTTTTTGTACAGTTTCTTTGCTAAAATACTCTTATAGAATCTATGAAGTCTCTTAATCTTTGCATTAATATTGAATACATTATATCTGGTGTTTTTCAAAAAATTAATATGAGTATTTAGGAGATCTAGAATACTTTGAAACCTCTCTCTACTACATATATACTGAGAAAATGCTAACCAATAATCTTCGCCGCGAATATTTAACATATAGCTTACAATACTATTCCCTATAACTAATAATGAAGAAACACTACAACCAAGATTTTCAATTAGTTTCTTAACAGCCACGTATTGGGGATCATTTTCAACAAGTTTCTCAATAGACTCTTCTACACCATTAAATAATCTACCAATAAATACGCTACGTTCAACATCTACGAACAAAACGATAACACCACCTAACTCTATAACCTTGAGATAATAATCTCTATACTCCTTGAAATATAAATTACTAGAAGGTATTAGGAGTCAAAGCAACATATTTCACGGGGGTAAAGAATATAAAAATTATACATACGATTAAGTGAGCGGATAAAATATGTTCACTATATTTATTTGTATAGATGAACATGACTATATCTCCGAGTTTAATGATTGTAGGAGATTACTGATAGTAGATGCTGATCAAAATAGGCTGGTTGACATGTTCGATAATCCCTTGAAAATACTAGATGATCTGATAGAGAAATACGATCCAACGGT
Organism: Desulfurococcales archaeon ex4484_58; assembly: GCA_002254665.1. Lineage (GTDB taxonomy): Archaea > Thermoproteota > Thermoprotei_A > Sulfolobales > Desulfurococcaceae > EX4484-58. Next base: position 9,746 of record NJDP01000019.1, read on the forward strand.
GTTATTTATATCAAGTATTAATGAAGAGAATAGAATACTAGTTGAAGAATGGGGTGTTAAAGTATTTGTGGTTAATAAGGTTAACTATAATGATTTACTAAATGAAATATATGGATTTAGAGTGTGAATCTTAATGTATCATTACTTGATCGAAATTAATGTTTCAGATAAAAAGTATCTAAATAAATTACGTGAAAAACTATTGAATATGAAATGTAATGAAAAGTATTCTGGAGATGTAGGAGTGTATTATCTAATGCTTTTTAATTGTAGAGATGAAACACTCTACATTGGTCTAGGACAACACTATTTCATCGATATATTGTCTAAAAAAGAGAATATAGAAGATTATATTTCGGTTCTCCCCGAGGTTTTTCCACGTAATAAAATAAATATTCATTTCGTTGAAAGATTTATCAATAAATAGTTACTCCTATCTTTTCCATAAAATTCATGATCATTATAGATACTACACGTTTATTCTTGATTCTAACAATTACGTCTTCCCCACTTAAAAACTCTTCATCAGCATCTTCTATATCGTAACCGAAGTTAATGTACAGTATATCATTTTGTCTATCATATTCAAACCATATGTTCTCGAGATCACCTATATGATAGTTTGTCGATTCTTTGGACATTTTACATCACATTGTAATATATTTATTAATGATGTTTAGAAAGGAGATATAACGAGATCTGCGAAGTTCACTGGCAAGGGTAAACCTTTCGATTTATATTCATCATACTTTTTCTCGATAAACTCCCTAAACACCGGGCATACATCAAATCTTCCATCACGATCACATTTTGACCCTAGTTTGAGAAAACACATGCCAGTTTTTTTATCGTAGTATGGACAGATCTTGTGATGATGTTTAGCGCTACGAATCATTTTCTGTACCCATTTCTGTTTTTCATCCTCTATTTTTTTCTCTTCCTTATTCATTAACGCCTCATTTAATTCTTTATCTGTAACTCTTGTTTGTTCACTCAAGGAATTTATCGCCTCCAAGCTTTTCCTATCCATATAGTAGTTGTTAAAACTAGTTAATATTTATTTCATAGTTACATGAGTTATTTAAAGATGTTTTATATCGAGGCTAGAATTATGGAGGATCCGTTATCAAGTATTGAACCCAAACTATTCCATTCACTCATGAGAATATATGGTAGTTCCACTGAATACTTATTTAGAAAACTTTTCACACCACCAAATAGACTCTATATTAGAGTAAATACTTTACTGATATCAAGAGATGAACTGATTGATTTGTTAAAGGAAAAAGGATTAAATCCAAACCCTGATCCCTATATTGAGGATGCCATATACTTCAACGTTAAGGGTCCATATCACATACCTATCTTAGATAAGAGGATTATAGTTGATCGATACACAGCTGAATCATTAATGTTAGGTGCAAACCTATATAGGCCCGGTGTTATTAAATACGATGATTTCAATAAGGGTGAGAAAGTAAATGTAGTGGCTCCGAATAATATGATCGTAGCCGTTGTAAAAACTGTTGTCTCATCAGATAAGTTAAAATATATGAAGAAGGGGTTGATAGGATATAATATATTATCTAAATATAGAGCACCAGCACTTAGAAGTTTAGAAGAGTATAATAAAGGATATTTCTACTCACAAAGCTTACCTGCAATGATGGTTTCTAGAGTTATTAAACCTAAACCTTATGAGTTAATAGCTGATCTAACAGCTGCTCCGGGTGGAAAAACTAGTCATGTAGTACAGTTAACAAAGGGTTTAGCTAGAGTTGTAGCTTTTGAAAGAAATGTTAAGAAAACACTTAAGCTAATAAATAATCTGAAGATTCTTAAATTATATAGGAATGTAATTGCTTTACCAATGGATTCACGTTATATTGATATCGATCTAGATCTGGTTGGTAGGGTTGATAAAGTTATTGTTGATCCACCATGTTCAAGTCTTGGTGTTAGACCCAGGATTCTTATTGATAGGAAATATGAGGATATAATAGTCCTACGTGATTATCAAATACAATTTTTACGTGTAGCATCGAAGATTGTAAGACCTGGTGGATTAATAGTTTATAGTACATGTACATTAACTTTCGAAGAGAATGAACTTAATGTTTTGGAAGCTAGTAAATGGGGTTTAAAACCAATTGATCTAGGCGAGCTACCATATAGTGAACGCGTCTTATTCGATGAAGTGATTGCTTATCGTTACTCTCCGCTCTACTATGATATGCCAGGTTATTTCATCGCCTTACTTAAGAAAACTGTTTCCTCCTAACTAGTTTAGCACCACATATTGGACAAAACTCTTCATCTCTATCTCTAGATACATATCCACATGCTTTACAGTATACTATATACTTTCTAGGTCTCTCTATCCCATGTGTTCTTAATGGTTTAAAAGATATACCTAGATGATAGAGAAGGTTTTGTAAAGAATAATCATCTGTTATAACCACTACTTTACCTTGATCTTTTAACATATAAGCTAAACCAGCAATATCTAAGTCTGTACTCGATAATGAGATTTTTTCACCTATTCTACGTGCCTTATCCAAGACTATATTCTTAACATTACTATTTGGTTCAACAATCTTCACCCTACCAATACTCAACCCTATGTTTAGTGCTTCTCTATTTTCTTTATCTCTGACTTCATTAACTACTGATGTTGTGGTATAGATTTCTATGTCTGGTTTAGATATTTGTAGATGGTATTTTGCCAAGAAAGCGGAGGTATCTAATACTAAAATGATCTTTTTATTGAGGTTCATAATACATCCTTCTCTTAAAATAAACATCTCTTATATAATCTTTTTCATAGATCCTTATTATACGTAGATTCTTATTGCTTAACTCTATATTGACTTCTGTATAAGGTTTAATGTACTCTTTTCTCTCACCATCAATATATATTTCTGTGTATCCACGAGATTTAACCTTGATCTTAGTGAGCGGATTAACTATTATTGGTGTTATATTTAATTCCATTGGATTGAGTGGAGTTATGAATAATGCTTCTAGACTATAATCTATTAGGGGTCCTCTAGCCGATAAATTATAGGCAGCTGAACCAATAGGTGGACCTATTAAGACTCCATCACCATCGAAACTGAATGATGATGTAAATATTGGGTTCTGAATATCTATATAGAACCCCGTTACACGGCCTCGATCTATTGATACCATTAATATTTCATTTAAAACTAAATATTCATTCTCTCTAATAGAAGTCTTTATCCTCCTTAACAATTGGATCCTATAGGTACTATTAATTATCCTATCGATTACCTCCCCATATTGTTCCTCTCTTATAGGCTCATACAATACAGTTCTTCTACCACACGGTATCGGTAGTATTAAAGGTGTATATTGTTGATACGTTCTCGAGATCTTGAGGAGAGTACCATCACCACCGATTGCTATAACTATATCCGGTTTAACGATCTTCTCGTAAACGATATCGTCAGCACTATATAGTTCAATTTCTAATCCTTTGTCACGACATAGTGTAGTGATTTTCTTAGCTTTTTCTAGACACTCCCTGGTTGGTTTATAAACTATTATTATTTTTCTAGTGATCAATACTTATCGCCAATTAATCTATGCTTCTAAGAGATATGATTTTAGTTACTATGTATAAAACTCCACCAACTTATCAAGCTCTAATGAATTAATTACATACAGTTTAATTTTAAGTATTGTACCTGGATCTTTTAATTCCTTAACCAGCTTTCTATCTAGATCGTGAGCTGCTTTATTAGCTTTGATCCCAATAGTTGCTGGCTCTATATAGTTACTTTTTCTAATAATGATCCTTCTATTATCACCCAATACTAGGTTACACGAACCTTGTGCTAGGATTATCTCTCTATAATTGTTAGTTTCCAGGACTATGACTAGGATTGAATAATCGGTTTTCAAACTATTTTTAAACGAATCGCTTAGATCATAAACTGATTTATTAGCTTTAACCCCAATAATACAGTCTCCACGTAATGTTACTTCTTCATCCTTTGTTATTTCAATTGTAGTTCTATGTTTTGCTTGTATATTTGGATGACCATGAGCTTCTACTTCCTCATAGACAATCAAATTCTCTACCCCTCAACTATTATTTTAAAGTTATTATCTAATATTTTATCAATAGCAACAATATGGTGTGTTACTTGTCTAAGTATAACTATATAAGTGAACGTGAATACGTGATTGATTATCTAGTTAGACTTGGTTATTTAAAGAATCCACTAGTTATTAAGGCTTTAAAGACTGTTCCACGAGAAGAATTCATCCCAGAGCATCTACGTAGATATGCTTATGTTGATCAACCACTACCTATAGGTTATGGACAAACTATTAGTGCTATCCATATGGTTGCCATTATGACTGAAGAACTTGACCCTAAACCAGGAAACAAAGTGTTAGAGATCGGGACAGGTAGTGGTTATCAAGCCGCTGTGTTAGCTGAAATAGTTGCAAAGAGTGATCCGGAGAAAAAAGGTTTTGTATATACTATTGAGAGAATATCTGAACTCGCAGAGTTTGCTCGTAGAAACCTATCTAGAACGGGGTATGATAAATATGTAAAGGTTATTGTTGGTGATGGAACACTCGGTTATCCTGATGAGGCTCCTTATGATAGGATAATTGTAACTGCTGGTGCTCCAGATGTCCCTAAACCTTTAATTGAACAATTAAGTATCGGGGGTCGTATGGTTATACCAGTTGGTGATAAATTTTTACAGAGACTTCTAGTTCTAGATAAGAAAGAATCTAAAATCGATAAACGGTGGGGTATTGAATGTGTTTTTGTCCCCCTAGTTGGAGAGTATGGCTGGAAAGAGTGATTGTTTAGTTATTTCTTAAACCAAGATTCTAATCCTAATTGTTTACCCTTAATATATTCACGATACGCCTTCATTAATCGATCAAATGCATTCTTCACCCTATCAGGGTTAAAATCGTGCTCATCAATCAAGATCTCTTTGATTTTATTAAAACTTGGTTCACGCCACTCTAATTTATAATTTATAGTTACCGGTGGTGATAAGAAGTAATCTCTTATCTTAATTAATTCCTCAATAGATTCTCCAGCAAGTAATGCACGTGGTATTTTGTCGAGAGAACGATACTCCTTGATCAACTTATATGCTTTAACCGGCCCGATCCCCTTAATTCCATCTGGGTTATAATCTGTACCGATCAATATAGCAATATCAATTAATTGTTCACGTGTAATACCAAGTTCTTTTAAGAGTAAATGTAGCTCTATGATCTCCGGTTTTATCTCTACATATACATCTTTACGTGGAAGTTTACGTTTACCAGTGATCGTCAAGTTTCTAACCAGTCTAGGTGAACCAAACAATAAACTATCATAATCTTGCGAAGCACTAGCCCATACATCACCTTTCTTAGCCATATAAGCAGCTTGTGCTTCCCCCTCTGCTGGTGCTTGTACATAAGGAATACCCATTGCCTCTAATAACTTCTTAGCATCCTCAACCATTTCATCAGTCAGTTTAGCGGACATCATAGCGTATCTTCTAGCTGCCTCTAGATCACCTCTCTTTAACGCTTCCTCGTACCTCTTCGCAGCATCTTCCCTAAGTTTTTTACGTTTACTTATCTCTTCAGCTTTGATCTCTGGTGGTTTACCGTCGAATACATACGCTGGTTTAATTCCATGCTCTATTATATTGATTGTCCTATAGAATAACCCACTTAAATGACTAGTCACTCTACCCTGTGTATCCATTAATGGTGTACCATCTGGTTGTCTAATAGCTGTTAAGAACTGATATAATGCATTATAACCATCAATAACTATTATTTTCCCTCTAAGCATCCTCAAATCATCTACAATAGTCTTAACCTTATCTGGTATGAGGTCTTTTAGATTTACTCCCAAAACGTTCCCACCTATTTTAAAATGAAGGATTTTATAAATTTTTAGTTTATCTCTTATCTAAGAATTTTTTCTATATAAGGAGAGATCCTTGCTACTAATTCTCCACCAATATGATCAACTCTTATAAAACCATTTATTTCTAGTTTTAGGAGAGCTTGATATAGCTCGTTTCTCGAAAGATCAATTCCATGTTCTTTCTTCAATATATTCACCAACTCTCTCTCAGATAAACCATGCGGTTTAGTGATTAGCTCTTCTATGATCAACCTATAGAGCGGCATATTACGCCATACACCAAGAATTTCTTTCTTACTACTCACCATTATCCACCCACAGTTAACTGAATATATGTGGTTTAACTTTCTCTGTAGTGACTCTCTGTCTAGCTCTATTATACCATTCAATATAGTATTTAACTATTTCAGGTGTTATAGAAGGTTTTATTTTCTCTAAAGCTTCAATAAAATGCCTCATATACACTTTATCAATATTTATATCTTCTCTTAAAGCATTCATAGCAGCTTCTCTAACAAGAGCTTCTAGATCAGCACCACTATAACCCTCAGTTCTCCTAGCTAACTCATATAGATCAACATCTTCAGCTAAAGGCATTCTCCGTGTATGGATCTTTAGTATCTCAATACGCGCATTAGTATCTGGTGGTGGAACAAATAATAGCTTATCAAAACGACCAGGCCTCAATAGTGCCGGATCTAATATATCCGGTCTATTAGTAGCCGCTATAACTACAATATTACTTAATCTATGAATGCCATCCATTTCAGTTAATAATTGACTAACTATTCTCTCAGTAACACGTGTATCATACGCATATCCACGTGCTGGCGCTATACTATCTATTTCATCGAAAAACACTACAGCTGGTGCGTATTGCCTAGCTTTTCTAAAGATCTCTCTAATGGCTTTTTCTGATTCACCAACCCATTTGCTAAGTACTTCTGGTCCACGAACAGCAATAAAATTAGCACCACTCTCAGTAGCAACAGCCTTAGCAAGCAAAGACGAACAGCAATAAAATTAGCACCACTCTCAGTAGCAACAGCCTTAGCAAGCAAAGTCTTACCAGTACCGGGAGGCCCGAATAATAGTATTCCTCTAGGTGGTTTAACGCCTATCTTAATGAATATTTCCGGTTTCTTCATAGGCCATTCAACGATTTGTCTAAGTTCTTGTTTTACCTCATCTAAACCACCTATATCACTCCATTTAACCTCTGGTACTTCAACGTAGATCTCACGTAAACCACTTGGAACTATCTCTTTGTACGCTGCTAGAAAATCCTCCATTTTAACTTCCATCTTATCTAGTAGCTCTGGAGGTATCGTATCTGAATCGAAATCTATTTCGGGCAAATATCTACGTAAAGCATGTAATGCTGCTTCTTTTACAAGGGCAGCTAAATCAGCACCGGTGTAACCGTGTGTTATCTCAGCAATCTTAGCTAGATCAACGTCTCTCGCTAACGGGACTCCACGTGTATGTATTTGTAGGATTTCTAGTCTACCCTGTTTATCTGGTAGCGGAATCTCTATTTCACGATCAAATCGGCCTGGTCTCCTAAGAGCAGGATCTAACGCATTAGGTCTATTGGTTGCAGCTATAACTATTACATCTCCCCTACTCTCTAAGCCATCCATCAAAGCTAGTAGTTGTGCAACAACCCTCCTCTCAACCTCACCTACTACCTCATCTCTCTTTGGAGCAATAGCGTCTATCTCATCAATAAATATTATTGCTGGTGCATTCTTTTTTGCTTGCTCAAATATTTCACGCAACCTCTGCTCAGATTCACCATAGTACTTGCTCATAATCTCTGGTCCATTAATAGCTATGAAATAAGCATCTGCTTCATTAGCTACTGCTTTGGCAAGTAATGTTTTACCACAACCCGGTGGACCATACAATAATATGCCTTTAGGTGGTTCAATGCCTAGCTTCTTAAATAATTCTGGATATCTAAGAGGCAACTCAACTAATTCTCTAACCTTCTGTATAACATCCTTTAATCCACCTATATCCTCGTAGGTTACACGTGGTAGTTTATATGTATCAACTGGTTTCTCTAGGAGTACTAGATTCGTTGTCTTCTGTATTATCACTGGTCCCTTGGGCTTCGTATACACTACCTTGAATGGTAGAGTTTGATTAGCAATACGTATATCTACCAGATCTCCCTCAATAACTACTCTATTAACCAATCTATTTTTCATGTAAAGTCTAAGACTGGGATCGACTGGTGCATAGTATTTTGATGGTGCAAGCTTAACTATTATAGCATTCCTAGCATTTGCTTTCTCAATAAATACCCTCTCACCAATCTTTACACCAGCATTCTGACGAGCTGTAGCATCAAGTCTTATAATACCTAACCCTCGATCCTGCTCTTTACTCTGAGCTACACGAACAACAGTCTTTCTCTTACCCTCAATAAATATTATATCACCATTTTCAAGACCAAGTCTCTCCATAAGCTCTGGATCGAGTCTAGCAACGCCTTTACCAGCATCTCGTGGTTCAGCGCCTAATACTCTAACTGGTACCTTATGACTACTACCACTAGTAAATATTGGTTGAGCCAAGTATAGATACCCCTCTAAACAGATTAGTTATAGTTTAAAAAGTGTCTAGTCATTAATGATTATAAATTAACCCCCTAAAATAAGACTCTCAGACACTTGGTTGAGATAAAAGTTAAAAACTAAGTCTATGTACGGTTTCAACTTCTACTTGACTAACACCTTCTACGCCCGCAATAGCTTTCTCGAGAGGCTCTGTCCCACCCTCTACTTCCTCGGGCATATATATGTAGAGTCTCAATGCTTTTAATCCAAAAGCTATAGGTTCTATCTCATAGTTTTTAACTTCATATTCTTCTGGTAAAGCTTTGCTTATCCTATCCTTCAACTCCTCTAGATCAACATCTATATCTGTAGGCATAATCTTAACTATAACTAGTACTTTAGCCATAGACTACCCACCTCTTTATGGTCCATGAAAACCGCAGTTCGGACAAGTGTAGGGGACGGATAATTTTCTACATTTTTTACATCTCTTAATAATTACTTGTCCACAATTTGGACATGGAAATGAGGAACCATGTTCTTGTGGAGTCATTAATCTATGACAACTACTACATACTGGTGGTGAAGACGCCTCCAATACATATACCTGCTTGGTACTAGTACTGCTCAACTATAATATACACCTCTCCACCATACTAACTAGATACACCATGTATTTAATGGTTTAAAAATATTCTCTCAAAATAGTGTTTCTCCCGGTGTCAGGTTTTGATTGAATATAAACAAGTTATTGTTGTGAGAACCGATCTAGAGATGAGTAAAGGTAAGTTAGCGGTTCAAGTAGCACATGCATCGGTAATAGCCGCTTTCAAAGCTTATCATGAGAGGAGGGAATGGTTTAATGCTTGGTGGAGTAGTGGACAGAAGAAAATAGTTCTTAGAGGGAAGAATATGGATGAACTACTAAAGTTAGCTAGAAAAGCTGAGAATAAGGGTTTACCAGTTGCTATTGTTAGAGATGCTGGTTTAACAGAGTTAGAACCAGGTACATTGACAACTATAGCTATTGGTCCCGGCCCATCTAGTAAAATAGATGAGATAACGGGGGCTTTGAAGCTTCTATGAAAAACGCTTATCTACATCCACTAGACTATGTTATTGGAGCTAAGTATTATTTAGTAGAGGATAAGGTCGATGTCGAATATAGAGTTAATAGTGATAGTTTCTATGTTGAAGAAATAATTGATTTTAATAAATTGGGTTTTAACTATTCTGATGGAGCATATATTGTATTGGAGATTATTAAAAGAGATATAGATACTTTCTCGGTAGTAGATATTTTAAGTAGAGAATTAGGGTTACCGCGTGGAAACATTGTATACATGGGTTTAAAGGATAAGTATTCACATTCTAAGCAATACTTGTTTGTAAAGAAAGAACTTTATCGAGAAAGTAAATGGGATGTTGAGGGGGAATATAAAAATTTTATTGTTAAGAAGTTAGGATTTGTTAGAAGAAAACCTCATAGCAGAGATCATTTAGGGAATCTATTTAAAGTATCTATACAAGAGTGTAGTGAAGAGGATTATTTTAAAGCTAAGAGGATCTTAGAAGCTATTCAAAGATATGGGTTACCATCATATTTTGGTTATCAGAGATTTGGGGTTAAACGTTTTAATAATCATTTATTAGGTAAGTATATTGTTATTAATCGATATGATCTATTTATTAAAGAACTACTACATAACATATACCCCAACGAATCAATAGAATCAATTAATGAGAGACTATATGGAAGTTTTAGTTCTCAACGTATATATGAGAAGATCCTAGTTAATTCGAGTGATCCTTGGCGGGGAATACGTATTATTCGATCCATGGTTGGAGATTTATTTTTAGATGCTTATGCTTCTTACCTCTACAACTTATTATTGAATAGAGTTATTGAAGAAAATGGATGGAATAGTTTAGATTCTAATTACCCTACGATCGGGTGTTTAGATTCCATTAAATATTATAGAGAGATCTTGGATATAGAGGGTTTATCTCATAATAAATTGTTAGATCTAAAGTGCTGGTATAGACGTGGACTATTTAGATTTAGATCCTTTGATTTGAGGAGAGAAGGTAGAGGTTTTGAATTATCGTTTACACTAGATAGAGGTTTTTACGCATCGATTGTTTTAAGGGAGCTTTTCAAAAATAATCTGGTTCTTTAATCCATGATTATTCAAAAGATATCCTAGTTCCTGTACCTAGTATCTTTGTTAATAGAGTTTCCCATTTCTTCTTATCCCCTAGAAACTTCTGATCCCTCCGTGCGATCCTTATAACCATTTGTTCACTACCATCAGGTAGCCATAGAGTATTTATTCCAGTTATCCTAGCCGGCGATACTACTTGTTCAACTAATCTTTTACGATCA
>NJDP01000020.1 GCA_002254665.1 Desulfurococcales archaeon ex4484_58
TGATGGTAAGAGATTATTGGAGAAAGATCCCATACAGTCTTCGGAGAAGTTCTACGAGGTTGTTGTTGAGTCTATCAAGTTACTAGCCAATCTATATGGTTTAGATGATATACTGGAAGAAGCAAATAAATGTGGAGGATGGAATGTTTCTCTTCTTGAAAATGTTGTTAAGAGGTTGAAGGATAAGGTGAAGGGTTTAAAAGAAGCTTGGGACGCAGCTAATTATCTCCATGTGTGGGGTTTTCATGAGGGTAAATTGAATAGAGAATCTATAGAGATGAGAATACCAGTTATAGAGGATTTTCTGAAAAACTTAGAAGATATTATCAAGGGATAATAACCGATACTTATACCTATTATTGAGTTCGATAGGGATTATATGGATAATGTCATTATATTTAGAGCGGTGATCTCTCTTTTTGTTCTAGACATATAGCATATAATATTCTGTTTTCTCAAGTTTACCGGTTGACGGATCTACTTTTAAACCTAGTGTTTCCAGTGTATCAACACCGATGACGGGGATCGCGTCTGGAAATGCAAGTATTCTTACAGGTCCCTTCCTACCCTCGATCTCTACCTCGGCAATAAATACCTTTGCCTTCACCCTCCTACCATCACCTAATTTAAGTTCAGCTTCAAAAGGAGTCTCAAACAAGTACTTCTCAGCAAGATCAAGTGGTAAAACAGTAAAACTAGCACCAGTATCAACCAAAACATTATCTAAACATAAAATATCCTTACCCCTAAAAACAGCTTTCACAACAACATGACCCATATCGGAAAAACCCCATAATACCCGTTAAAATAAAACTTACTAGATAATAATATTGTGTCAAACCCCCTTAACTTTAATTAACCAATCTCATTTAACATAATATGTACCTAATATAACATTGTTACATAATGCCATGGTGAAAATATGGGGAAAACCATCGATGGACACTTGGGGAAGAAACGTATCATGGATTATGTGGAGAAATTATTTGAAATTGAAAAGAAAGAGGGAGAAATACCGATCAAGTTATATGGAGCTGTTAAACAGTTATTAAGTGAAAAAGATAGATTCAAAGAAACCCCGAATAACCAGTATCGTATCTAAACGAATATTTACTGGGATAGGAATTCAGGTTTTCATCATATGTTTGTAGTTGATGTTCTTGTATATGTCTTAGCTATTATAGAGTTATTTATTGGACGAATTACCTAATCCTAATATGGAGGATGATATTCTATTGTACAATTGTTAGTGGAACTATGTCATGGTGGTATATTGGCTAATGTAGTATCTTTTGATCGTGGTTTACCAGTTGTTGTTTATGAGCCTTATTGTGTTTCTCCTGATGAAGTTTTTAATATGGTGCGTAAAGGCTATATTGAATACTATGGTGAAAAACCAGATTGGGACCTATTATTTAGTTGGAAAACAACAATACCAACTATACTCAGAGCAGCGGATAACTACCCGGTTATTATTGAATACCCTATTCTTGGTGGTTTGGAACGTGTAGATTATATCATAGTTGGTAAAAAGAAAGCACTCATTATAGAAGCTAAATCATGGATCGGTGAATATAGGAGAGTTGGTAGATACTTCATATGCTCAGATCCACTAGGATTAACACGCCTCGATCCATGTTATCAATTAGAAAACTATGTTGCTAAATTCAAATACCTACATAGTGCTGGTTCAAAACTAGATTTCCAAGGACTAGTCTTTACGTACGGGTTTAAATACGTTAATGGATGCTATATAGTAAAGGATCAGGATCGTTTAACGAGGATAATCAATAGTCTAGGAAATCCGGGTGGTTATATCGAGGTTGATTATATTGTTAATGGGAGATTCCAGATCTCTAAAACATTAGTGGAGTATATTCGTGATAATAAGGAGAAGTTATTGGAGAATGCGATCAAGGCTTTAGTTGGTGGAGGATATGGTTTAACTGAGAAACAATTATTGATCGTTGAAAAGGTTCTTGAGAGTCTTGAGAATGGTGAGGATAAAGCATATATAATACGTGGTGTTAGTGGTTCTGGTAAAACACTTGTTGCTCTAACACTATTTTTCGAAGCACTCTCTAAAGGCTATAGAGTATTATTAACTTATAAGAATAATCGTTTACTCAACACATTGAGAAGAGCATTGGGTAAGATTAGTGGTTTCATATTATTCTATTCAACAGGTCCTCAAGGACGTTATAGAGGTGTTGCTGAGAGGAATTTCCCGGTGGATAAATATGGTAAACTAGATCTCGTGATCTATGATGAAGCTCAAAGAATGACTCGTGAAAACATAGAATTAAGCATGATTAGGAGTCGTGTAAAAATTTATCTCTACGATGATGAACAAGTACTTATCGGTTACGAAGAGGGAATATGTGAAAACTTCACAAAAGCCGCCGGAGAACAAGGTATTAAATACTCACTATATGAGTTACCAAAACCGGTCAGAATACCAGAATCTTATCTAGAAACGATTAGAAACCTACTAACTAGAGGCGTATTCGAGCCCGGATTTAAGGGTATTGATTTCAGGATCTATGATGATATTGTTGAGATGATCAATGATCTTAGAAAGAAATATAGGGAGGGCTATCGTATAGCTCTTGTAGCTTCTTTCACAGAAACACCTGGTAATAAAGAGAATCGTCGAGCACCTGATAATTTGAGGATAGGTTACCCGTTATGTATGAAGTATAGGGGTGGAAGATGTATTAAATACTCTGATCTGGATATTTATCGTGATACTGGACTTGAGATCTATTGGCTTATGGATGAGAAAGAAGAGTATCCACGATATTGGATGGGATTACTTGATCCACTAAAATATTGTGCATCAGTATATGGTGCTCAAGGATTTGAAGCAGAGTATGTCGGCGTGATCTGGGGAAGAGATCTTGTATGGCGTAATAGTAGATGGGAAGTTAACCCAGATGTTATTACAGACTATGTTGGTGGTAAAGACTCGCTCAAACAAATAGCTAGGAGAGACAAGAATAGAGCATATAAACTACTCGTAAACCGATACATAATACTCTTAACCCGAGGAACAAAAGGTACATACGTATTCTTTGAAGACAATGAAACACGGGAGTATATAAAATCCTTTATCTGGTAAGCAAGTAGTACACCTTATCATGATTTCATGGTTTCTATAGTTCTTTGTGGTGTATAGATCAAGCTTATATCGTATCCATGTTTTTCTAAGAAGTCTATGAATTCATGATCTATTGTTAGGAATGGTGTTTTCGTGGATTGTGATACTCCATAGTATAATGCATCAATATAGTCTCTGTGTCCTTCACTCAAGATTTTATATGCTTCAATATATGCTTCAACCGGTGTTTCTAGCAGATAATATGTGTTCTTAATTGCTTCAAGCCCAATCCTTATCCGGTCTAGGTATTTCTTGGGGACTATTCCTATTATTTTCCACATAGCTTCTAGTAATCCAAACCTTGTATAATAGATCTTAAACTTATCAAAATACCTGATCACATTCATAGCTTCTTCTTCAATCTCAACTCCAAGTGCTGGTAATAAGAAAGTAGTATCTATTAATAAACTAGGTTTTTCCACCCTCAATATATTCTCTCTGAATACGTCTACTCTCCTCTTCAAGCTCTTCAAGCGTTACCTTAGCGATCTTATCTCCTCGAGAGAAAGCATAATAGCATCTGGTAATGGTTTTAAAACAATCGAATCATTCTCAATACTCAACAACAAATAACTACCCTCTCGAATACCTAGCTTCTCAGCTACATCCCTCGGTATAACAATAGTTCTCCTCCGACCAACCCTGATCTTCCGAACAAACGACAAATTAGACACCGATAAAGTATCAGATAAAACACTCTAAACTCTAATAAATACTATAGAATACAGTTTTAGAAGACTAAAACCATTAACATCGCTTTACTTCATTATATTCAATTACAGTATTCATATATTGACTGATTTTCACGTTAAGTGTTCTTATGACCGTAGATCAAAGATCATTTTCAGGTAGTAATGTTGAGAGGAGACACTGATAGTGTTATTATTTAGGTAAAATCGTAGTGTTTCTACTAATCACATTATGGTTCTCTTTACATGATGTAAAACTTTTATGGTTCAGCAGGAAGCTCTATGTATAGGTGGGATTTTGAGGTATGTTGTAAAAGTTAGTAGAAAGGGTCAGATCGTTATACCGGTTGAGATTAGGAGGAGGTTTGGTATAAGTGATAAAGTAGTTATTAGAGTTGATGAATCTGGTATTAGGATTATACCGTTAAAGCCTCTTGACGAGTTATTTGGTGTTGATGGAGAAATTATGAAAGAGGTTGCAAGAGAGATTGTTAGAGAGAGGTTAGAGGAGGTTAAACGTGAAAAATAAATATGTTATTTAATGCTGGTGTTCGTGAAGTAAAGAAGTATTTTGATGAAATAATACGTGGAGTTGCTGAGGGTTATTTATGTGAAGTAAATTTTGCTGAATTCTATTATAAGTCTGCTGAGAAACTAGGTTTAGAAACAACTGATATTCTATATGAAGCTATAAGAAATTCACCAATAAAACAAATACCAGTTGAAGGAGAACTTACTAGAGAAGCTGGTAGAGTAAAAATGAGATATCGAGATAAAATATCGATAGCAGATGCATTCCTTATAGCTTTAACTTATCAAGTAAAAGGTATTGCTTTAACAACAGATCCCGTGATAAAAGAAATATTACGAGATAAATGTAGATTATTTAAAGTCTAAATAAGATACATTCTTACTGTACACCACTATGAATATATTATTCTATAGGTAAGTTGATTACTCAATATTTAGATACGAAGTTAAATTCATTATTATGTGTAATAAATGGTTATTATACAATATTGTTAGTTGTAATTTTTTAAATAGTTTGATAAATATATAGTTTTTGAGGGATTAATTCTTGTCTCTACAAGAATTATTTAGTGTCTTAAAAGATATTAATACTAAGATTAGTAAATACAGAGAAGCTTATATAAGGAATAAATATGTAGTTAAAGAATCAATAGTAGCTCCGATAATTAGATCGTTAGGGTGGGATCCTTCCTCTCCCGATAAAGTACTACCTATGTATAAATGTTTACTCTTTGGGTTAACAGTTCATTTAGACTATGCCTTGATCATTAATAACAAAGTTAAAGCTGGTATAATAGTTAAAGAACTAGATTCAGATCTAGATATACCAACAGGTAATGGAACAAAAGTAAAACCAAACACACTCGAAGCAGTTATAGTGACTAATGGTATTGAATGGCATATATACAGATTATTCAAGGGTAGAAATAAAGATAAAGTATCAATAGTTAAGAGATTTAAAATATTGATCAGCGATACATTTTCGGATACGCTTAGAGTAATCGATGATCTTTTAAGTATAATGGAGCCTAATCTATTAGTTGAGAAGAATATCTTCATCAAAGAGTACCTAGAGAAACAATACATAGAATTAGAAAAATGTATTCCTCTAGATAGATATGATCGAGACAAACATGGTATGCCGAGATATATTATTTTGCTTGATAAACGGATTTACTCGAAAACTTGGCGTGGTTATTTAATTCAAATTGCTAGATTACTCTATAGGAAAGGGTTTATTACTAGAGAAATGCTACCCATTAGGGTTCCACATGGTAGAACCTATATAATTAGTGAAACACCAAGACATCTTAATGGTAAAAAGTTTAGAGCTCCTGTAATGATAGATCGAAAGGTTTATGTTGAAAGCTTTGGTAATTCTTGGGGAATCGTTAGAAGGATCAAATACTTGGTTCAGAGAAGTAAGCTTAAGCTTAGAGATGTTAAGGTTTGTTTATAAACCAGATCGAATAATAATGTATATTGGGTAGAAAATTTGGATATAAAGAAAAGCGATGTAGTCAATGTTATCCATGACCTTATCAAGTTAGAATATAAAAAATATAGGAAAAATAAGAATATCGATAAAGTATTACTAGATAGAGACGAGATAACAAATATTCTAAACAAATATGGAAATGTCGAAGTTCTTTTGAATAAGTTGTTGGAAGAAGGGTTAATTGTAAAATACATAGTAGATGGTAGGGAAACCTATAGGAGTATATATTTTGACACTATACAGGATTATGTTGGAATAAAAGAAACAAAACTAGGTAAACCGACTGTTTTTGAATACAAAGTTCTCGAGCCGCACATGGAGCATTTACCGTTGATCAATATATCGTGTAATGAAATATATAATGAAGTATTAGAAACAATATTACATAATTTACCTAAAGATCTAGATAATAAAATCTATCAAGCTATCCAGCGTATAGTGTATGGTATAGTATGCCTTCGTAGAAAATACTCGAATATGCAGAGAAAATCCATCTTAACTCTATTAGATAAAATGTTTAAACGAGCGGGTGAGGGCATAGTTATAAGTGCTCCTACTGGTTGGGGTAAAACTGAAGCTTTCATGATCCCTATACTGATCTATACTATAGTAGAGAGGATCTTAGGAGTTAAAGGTGTAAAAGCTATATTGATCTATCCTAGAAAAGCATTAGCAAGTAATCAAGTCAAGAGATTAATCGAATACTATATTAAACTGTACAGATGGTTTAGACATAACATTAAGGATTCTTCAATAAATATAGATGATCTATTACCTTTAATAGCTATTCGTGATGGACAATCAAAATCTCCTAGTGAATATTCTAGAGATTCAGAATTCAGAGTTCATACTGTTAAGGTGTTAGTTGAAAATGAGGAATACATTAGGTACAAGATACTAGTAAATGATTATTACTCAATCAAAGTTGAAGCTATAGAACCTATAAATGTTCTGGAGTCATATGTATTCCCAATAACTAACGTGTACTTTGA
Organism: Desulfurococcales archaeon ex4484_58; assembly: GCA_002254665.1. Taxonomy (GTDB): domain Archaea; phylum Thermoproteota; class Thermoprotei_A; order Sulfolobales; family Desulfurococcaceae; genus EX4484-58. Next base: position 6,871 of record NJDP01000020.1, read on the forward strand.
GCTTCTAGGAGGAGATAAAGTTCCTGATATAATAGTTACTAACTTAGATACATTTAATAGAATGCTCGCTACTCCTAGATTCAGTGTTATATGGAAAAGACCGGATAGTATTGCATGTATAGTCTATGATGAAGCCCACGTATACGATAAAAGTAACCTGATACACCTAGTATATATAATACGTAGAACTAGAACTTTACTAAAAGAGCTTGAACGTAAACTATTGAAAAGAGACGTGATAAGTCAACCATTAATGGTATTCTCTTCAGCTACACTCCATGAAGAATTCAAAGAAATACTCGAAAAAGCACTGGATACAAAAATTCATCGTATAACGCATGAGGATAGTAAGGATCCAGATCGTGTGAAACTAGAACTTGTAACAATAATTGCTCCAAGACCGAATGTCGCTGGTCAATGGATTGCTCAATTAATTGGTTTATACAATATAGTCCATTCTATAAGTAAAGCTATAAAAACTAAAGCGATAATCGAAAACAAATCAATTCCATACAAAGCAATATTGTTCGTCGATAGTTTACATTATCTAAGAAGTATAAAGAGATTTATCTCTGATATTCTACTTCAACGTTTAGATAAAATCTTAATAGAACACTACTCCGATAAACTGGTTGATCCCTTTGATAGAGATCACTGGAGTTTCATAGATAACGAGTTAATCCTATATATAGAGAATAATTTAAACCTAATCAAAGATAAACTTGTAAAAGCACATTGGGCTGATCTCCCACAGAATATACGTGAACAGATAGAAGAAGAATTCAATGAAAAAACCTATCCCTCCCTATTAGTATCGACTTCTACATTAGAACTTGGAATAGATATTCCTGATCTATGGTCTATAATACAGTTCAGACCACCTATTAGAAGTGATAGTTTTATTCAGAGGATAGGTCGTGCTGGTAGAAGCGATAAAACACTTAGAGTGGCTTTAGGTACACTTATACTCACTAATCAACCAAGTGATATCTCTTATCTAGTTGATGATAGAAAATCAAAAGAATTATTCAAGATATTACCTCCTAAAATGCCTAAAAACATGACTATTATTAAACAACATTTATTCCTAGCGATCGCTGATTTCTTAAATATCAAGGGATTGCTCAATATGATTGATGATAGAGATAAGGATATTGTGAACCTAATATTTTATGGATTAGGAAATGAAAAAATTGATAAAAAACATGCAAAGAAATACGCTGATATGATTAATGCTTTTAAATCCGAGATAATAGATTATATTAAGCAAATCGTTATAGATGTTGAAGATAAAAACAAATTTATAAATGATACTATAAACCAGATCCTAGATGACCTTAGAAAGATCTATAATCCTTCAGATATAAAAGAGAAACTAGTAAGATCCGAGTCTATAAATAAAATTGTAAGTGAAATCAAGGATCTTATAAAACAAACACATGAAATATCAACTAGAATACAAGATATTATAGATGAGATCGAAGAAAACTCGTTTATAACCAGGCATGGTAGCTCTAATGTGAGTGATTGTGTACAAATGAGGTTATTGAAAAAAGCTATTTCACAAGGAAAGATCGCAGATTTACAGAGAATATATGATGAATACCTGGATATTCTCGGGGAGCGTATAGATAGAATAGAGGAGGTCGTAGAGGAGCTAGAGAACGTGGGATGTAAAAAAGTATTAGATGAAATTTATTCCGAATTAATTAATCTTAAAAATAAACTTAAAGAATTAATGTTTATGATTAAGAGAAATGTTGATCTGAAAGATTATATTGAATCCGAGAGTAGATTATCAGAATTTCTCAGTATTTCTGACACGTTATCTTCATTATTAAGTGTTCTTACACAAAATGGAATGTATTATACCGGTCTAATGACACAACCTCTTAAACACGTTGAGATAACTTATAGGTCGGGGCGTCCCCGCCACGAATCATTACTGACCGCTTTTTCTAGAATAGCTAGTTTAAGCGTTGATAAACCAGTCGAGAGGGGAGAAGAGGAAGTTGAGTAAAGAGCTAGGCTTTGTATTTATACCTCCTAAAACAAAGAAGGTCTACTATATAGTTAGGAAAAGAAATGATAATTACTATATATATGATCTATCAAAACATGGACTTAAACCATTTATTAATGAATTAAATAGAGAGCTTAGAGATTTATATGTAGAAATTGGTGGGAAAGAGCTTAGATTATTTAAAATACCTCCTTATAGTAAGCTTCTAGATACATTTATAGATATTGCGAAAAAACTACCTAATATCGAAAGGGGAGATAAACCGGAATTCGTAGTATTCGTGGTAAAGCATAGAGATCAAGTTGTAAACTTTATCCTCGATCTCAGGGGATTGGATAAAGAAATTAATGATATTCCATTAGCATGGAATCACGAAGAAGCTGGTAAAGGATTTCCAGAAACATATTGTTTCGTGATAGGTTATCGTGATGTTTTAAAACATATTGCTCAGATCGGTGAAGATGAGGAATCTATAGAGGGTGTAGCTCCAGGTAAAGTATCTAAAAGAAAAGTTTCATGCCCCCTACTTAAAGTTGCAAGAGAAGCTTCTAACCAAGAAATTATTACCAAATACTTAGCCAAGATCTGTAAACGTTTCCATAGATGTAAAAGTCTCGAAGATAATAGAGGCTTTTATAGAATGAGAGGAACTGATGTACTGGATTATATTATTCAAACGAGATCTGCTTTACAATATACTTTTATGCCTAAATCAACTCCCAGCGAGAAATATAGTGTTTCAGCTATTATTGATACAAAGAAATATAGTAAAGCAGACATTATACTAGAATTACAGGGCTTTAAGTTAGAGTTAAGAAGATACCCGATGATATATGTTGGAACATTTAGATATGATGATAACTTTGAATTTAAATCTACAATCAGTAATACTAAGGCAATTGAATTCAATATTGACTCGAGATGGCTTATTTTCCACTATATATACTATATGTTGAGAGACCCCTATCTAAAACTTTCAACCACTCTAAAATACATGTTAATAGATAAAGCAAACGCTTTTATACCCGAACCTGCACGTGCACTATACTATGACCCTAGGTTATCGATCAGCAGTTTACGTAGAATTTTAGAAGAGTATTTAAGCAAACCAGAAAAACTAAGCTCTGATCTCAACGAATATATCAGGAAAATTGAAAACATAACTTTTAACGATAAAAAATTAATAAGTCTAATTGAAACTACTGCTTTACATTCATTCGCGCATATTCTATATCTTGCTTTTCTACAAATGTTTGAAGCTGATGAAGATGAGATTGGTTTTATAATTGAGAAAGAATATGAAGAAACAGCTAAAGACGAATATAATGTTTATCCTTTTGATGAATTCCTTGATCCGAGGCTCCATAGATATAAGGTAATAGTATATGAAAAAGCTGACGCTGGTTTAGGATATATGGATCTAAAATTGCGTGATCTCATGGATAATTTATTCTCTGTATTTAAGACATTCAAGAAAAGCTATGAAAAAATAACACAGGACATAACAGTATACAGAAACAATATATACAACTACTATTACAAAAATATACTCCAAACAATAGCTACGAGAAAATACAGTAATCTAGAAAACCTAATAAAAGAATTGGAAGAACTAAATAAAGCTATCCTAACGATCAATGAACAGAAGGGTTTAAAAGATTACACAGTACTACCCGGATGGCTGATACGCTACGGAATCAATATAGATAGATATGCCCTTAGCTCCGACGAGAAGAGCTTTATAGAATCTACAATATGGCTTATTCTTGATAGTTTATATGATCTATACTGGGATGCTTCTCCCTACGATCTAGTAATTAAGCAAGAATGTGTATATCCCGATCTAATACGTTACTTCACTCTTAGCAGAACATATGCAGCATATCTAATCTCTGATCTCATAGAAAATTATAATTCTCCATACTTTGTAGCAAGTCCTTTAACCAAGAAAGCTGGAGAAATCTTTAATGAAATAAAACATGGAAGTAGTGAACACGCTTTTTACACGCCCTGGATAGATGAACACGGTAAGCGTTTGATCGATGATATAATATATCATCCAAGTACACAATCGATCTATGTAGTGGTGAGAGAACTTGAAGATAGAGAGATTAATATAGAGAAAGCTAAACTTATAGTATTGAAAAAAGTATTTTCTGCTCCACTACATGCAAAATTATATGTTAATAGTAGTGGTGAAGTAATAATTACTTCACAAAACCTATTGAGAGCTAGTTTAAAGGGTAATATTGAAAATTACTCGTATTTCATAGACCACGTACTAGCTAAGTCTGTATTAGCTTTTTCAAACATATTATTTAATACCGCTTTGGAGGGAGAAAGAAGCTAATTGAAGAACCCCGATAAAATAGTTGTTCATAAAGTATATATCCCATATATTAGCTACAGAGAAGCCGAAGATCTATATATGGATTTCTCTCGTAGACTAAAAGGTAATGACTATGACCTATTCATAACAGTAAATACTGATCCATTCTCAGTAACTATAACATCCACACAAACCCGCGATACCTTATATCTAATATTCCTAGGCATGGATCTCCATAACAATACATATATCTATGTTCCAATACTAGTTGGACCTCTATCTAGGAGTGACAAAGATTTATTGTTCCGTGAACTTAGAAGAAAGAAAATACTCTACTACGAATTTGATTCCGATAAAAATGCTCACTTCCTAAAAGGTAGTTATTTAAACAAAGTTTTACAAAACACACCTTCAGGTATAGGAGGATTGGGTTATATTCTTCGAGAGATGATGTGGAGTTGTAGCTCCTATAAGATCTGTACAGAGAATTTTTCACGAATACTAGAAGGATTAGCTATAAAAGCACCGAGGATCCATTATAAGTTAATATATCATGAAAATGATAAGTTGCTTAAACTAGCACTTAGAGTTTCGAAAAACAAAACAACAGTTCCTTTACTACAATTAAAGCCTTTAAGTATAGATAAATGTAGAGAATACGAAGAACTACTCTTTGTATCCAAAGATCTATTTAATAAATTATCTAAATATATAACACAGAAAATCCCCCCAGAATATAGAGGAAGAACTCATAGTCTTCTTCTACACATATTAAATAACTTGATTACAAAGAAAACGTTGATCAGTGTATTGTCTGGGTGTAGAGATTTTAGATCGAAAAAGCAGGAAAACAAATGTATTAATATACTTTGTGAGGTACTAAAAGAATTAAACTTTGATTGTATAACAAACTATAGCATTATTATACAGCTTATTGATTTCTTTAAAGAAGAAAGAATATAAGTAATAAGTATAAGACTAACTTTTTATTTTCCTAAGTAATCCTTTATCTCTACTAAAGTTTTTCTAACTTCTTCTGGGATGTTTTTCGATACTAGTACGGTTTCTATAATATTTAATACTTTCTCGCGATTAATCTTTAGTAGATTGTTTAATTGTTCTCTGTATATTGGTTCTTCTAGATAGGATTTGAATGCTTCTCTATATTTCATGTAGACTATATAGTATATAGTTCTTGTTAATTCTAAGCCATACTCGTTTAAGCCATTATATTCTTGTTTGGGAAATCTTCCCTCTTTCCTAAATATCTCGGGAGCTTTATGGCTTATAGTAAACAATGCATTGCGTGCCCATTTAATTATTTCTAATTGTTTTCTCCTATCTTTGTATACTTTTATGAAGTATTCACCACTCTTATCTTTAGTAGCCACTGTACAGAGCCAACATCCAAATCTAATACTATGGTCGGATAAGTATCTACCTCCATATTTACCGTAGAGCTTTAGTAATTCTCTATAGAGTGGTTTATCAGTAAAGGATGGCTTAATTCTACTCTTTATTATACTCCATATATCCTCTTCTCTAAGATAAGCGAAGGGACTATATACTTTAACACTAGCTTTGAATCCACGGGATCTCGTAACGAAGAATGGTAAACCTTCACTAAACTCTACTCCTGTTTTTCTCTTCATAAGTCTCAATATATATTTAGTAGAACACCCGGTCACAGGATCAATACAATCACGACAACCTCTAACCCTTTTCTTCATAATTCCCGATCTATATGTACTCTCATCCAGCCTCGATCCATTCAATAACGCAGTATTTGATTCACCATATTCTTTAATAATACTCTCTATTACACTCCGTGCTGGTATGATCTTTAATTTTTCAGTACACCATCTAAACTTTCTATGAGGCATTGGATAACCTTTAATGAGTTGTAGAGAAAGAAAATCTCTACCTATATCAGGTTTAACCCTATAAGTATATATTCTTAGATCCTTCTTCCTTCTATAAAAATCAATTCTATCCAAGAATTCATAAGCATAATCTCTAACCATAGGGTATTCTATCAATGTATCCGCATATATAATATGTAACGAGATCTCTTGATCATATTCAGAAACGTATTCTACCGCTAAATCAACCAAAAGACTAGAATCCTTACCTCCACTAAAACCAATAATCCATGCTTTCTCGGGAATCATCGAGAAACTCATAAAGATCATTTCAACTAGTTCATCAACACTGTTTGACTTTAATTTCCGCATTAACCATAACACCTATCACTGATCACTAGAGAAAAGAATTGCCTCAACCACTATATATAGATAACATAGTTATTTAAAGGGACGGTGATTATTTGTTAGCCTTTCTCTTAACTTAAGTATTATATCTGGATAATCACTAGCTATTCCATCAACTCTTCTCTCGATCATTTTACGAGCAGTCTCTATATCGTTAACAGTCCAAACAACAACTTTTAATCCTAATCTATGAGCTAAACTATTTGCTTTCTCGGAAGCAATATTGTATCTAGGCAATACTATTGATGCTTTTAATTTCTTAGCATCAAATACTCTACCGGGTGGTTTATAGTAGATCAAACCAGTTACTATACTTGGTTCGAGTTGTTTAGCTTTAACTAATGCTTCATCATAAAAACTAATAATAGCTACTTCATTAACCATTCTATAATCTCTAACTAATTCAATAACCTCACCGGTGATCTCCGGTTCTTTGATCTCAATAAATAAACCAACTTTATCCCTGACTAGCTCTAATACTTCACTCAATAATGGTATATATTGATCATCTAATCTAAGATTCTCTCTAATCCAACTATAATCTAGATCCTTGATAGCTTCACTCCTATTAAACAATCTCTTAAGATCAGGGTCGTGGAAAACAATTATTTCTCCATCACGTGTAGATCTAACATCAACCTTGACAACATCAACGCCGATCTCGATAGCGTATTCAATTGATTTAAGAGTATTCTCTGGAAACCTACCAGCCGCTCCACGATGACCAATAATAGCGAATGGTTTAACTTCGAGGTACTCTAACATCTATTATACGCCTCAATACAAGTATAGGTTACTATTATATATGAGTGTTATAACTCATTAGATTGTACCCTATAGTATATACCATGAAATCAGTAATGAGATTAGAAATGCTAATCCAGCACCAAACACTGCATTCAATATAGTTAATAAATCTTGATGACCAGTTTCAATAGCTTTCTCGGCATATTCTGCTAATTTAGGTTCAACAACTGTACTACGAGCTATATCGCTGACTGGTCTAGTTAACGATATTAAGGTACCAAATACTGCTAACCCACCAATAATCAAAACCGCAGCAGGACCTATATCTCGGAAAATAGCTCTAGAACCGCATTTCTCAAATCCACATGATAGTAGATAGGTTAATATGTATCCACCAATTAAAGCAGTAATCATAACTATGAAGATAGTGAATAGATCAAAGACCCAAATATATCTCTTCAAGAGAAGGACCCTTCCACATATCTACTCTAATGAGGTATTTTATGTAAAAACCCTATATAAAGATTATAAATATACTGCAAACATAAATTCTAACAGAAAGGTACTGATTCTAAGTATTATTATACTACGAACTCATTTTATCGTATAATGGAGAGTGTGGGATATGGTAAGCATGAATAAATTTGCCATTATACACTAACCTACTACCCGGAGGTAATGGGTGTCTTATTGGTCTATCAAAAACTATTATTAACTCTTTATCCGGTGGAGCATCTTTTGGATCATCTACTATATTGAATGTTAAAGTTTCAAACCAATATCTTAGTCTAGGATCATGTATTACGAAGACTATGTTTTGATCTGTTTTATTTATTAAATCTTTGATTTCATAATATTCCTCTAATGATATACTCGGTTTTGCTTCAATCCATTGATTTATGAATCCAGGGATAGTAAAGGTTATTAACAGAATCCCGATTAATATCTTGCTGGAGTTTTTGATTCTACCGATCAGGTAACCGATTGGTATATATGCTAGAATAGTTGCTTCTAATAAGAACCTCATGGTATAATCCCATGGATAGATGGGTATAATTAGTATTGATAATGTTAGAATTAATGCATACATGAAATACCTTACATGCCCCCACGACTCTCTGTATAGGAAATATATTGATGTTAATAATATGATCAATACATAGAAGAAACTACCTAATAGTCTAGGTTCAATAGGGTGTATATTTAGATTCTTAATGAGCGATAAAGCTTTATTAGGGTCTCCTCCCATTAGATGGGTAGATATAGATCCTCCGATTAATAGTAAGGCTAGTAACGCTATTGTATACATTATGTATCGTGGTATGTAGTGTTCTCTATAGTAGATTATGAAGGAGAAAAACATTATTACTAATAATAATACACTGAAGTCTAGTATATGAGTTAATCCGGTAAGTATTATTGATAGAAATAATAAATATCTATACCTATGATCACCTACGCCTTTAAGTAGAGAATAGAATGATGTATAGACAAATGTTAATCCAATACTATTCTTAATAAAATCAAGACTTAAACGCATAAGTGCTGGAGAGATTATATAGAGTAGCACAACTATATATCCGGTTTTTGAATCACTCATCTCTCTAACTAGGTAGTAAAGAGGATATATACCAAGCATTATAAGTATTGTGGAGCCGATCTTTACACCATACATTATATCGCTAAATATAATTGAGAATATTGTTAATAAGTAGAAGGTTAAGGGTGGATCGGGGTATTTCAAAGTATTTGTTGATAGTATAGATTTTACTTGTACATAATAGTATGGCCCATCTATATAGAATAGTAGTGGTGTTGAAAACTGTTTGATTAAATAGATAGTTGTTCCAACTACAAATAAAGCCGTAAGTATCAGTGGCTCCTTTAATCTCTGATAATTAGTAGTTATCAACTTTTACCAACTAAACATTATTGTTTTTCGTATATAGTTGATGGACATATTATATAGTTGGTTAAAGTTAATATAAGATTTTAGATTGGATTTGAGTGTGGGGTTGCATAAGGTATATGCTAGACGTTATTGTACGTAGTTTGAGGGATGCTGATGCAGTAAAAGCTATGTTAAAGACTTTCTATCCTGACTGGGAGGTTAGGGTATATACTTTACATGGTGTTAGAAAATATGATGAGATGGTTGATGAAATAAATAGTTTAGTAGAAAATGATCACTTCTACATATTAATGCTTGGTAGGCAGGATCAAGGGGTTGCACTCAAACTAGATAAGAGTCTTCCACCAAATATAGCTGTGCATATTGTTCCCCGATCAAAGATTAGGAATACTAGGATAGAACATCTAGCGTATGAGTTCAGCATTGCTAAGAGTAAGTTTAGACTAGCCGTTAATTGGAGCAGTAGATATAATAGTTTTGTTTTCGGTCTTAGACAAGGTGTTGTTCTTGAAGACTACGAATTTAACCCCGCGTATGATGTATTCCTCGGTATTGGGGAGGGGTTCAGGAAGATATTAGAGAAAATACTTAGAGTAAATATTTGTAATAATCCTTTGCTTGTTAGGAAGTTTAGTGGAGAACATGATATATACTGTGGTGTTAAGAAAATAGCTAAACTATCAATACCCGATGAAGGCTTCAAACCATCTGGTAAATACTTCAATAGGGAATTTGATCCAGGAACTAATAGGATCGAAAATTTATTGAAAGCAAATAATGAGATATTGAAGATGTATGAGGAGATATCACTTAGTTTCCTTAAGAAATATAGTGATTGGGCCGATACAATAATTATTCCATGGAGTGGCGGTAAAGATAGTACAGCGTCACTATTGTTGGCTTTAAAGGCTTTTCCACGTGATAAGATCAAGGTTTTGTTTAGTGATACTGGTACAGAGTTTCCATGGACTATTGGGTATGTAGAGGAGTTAGCTGATAAACTAGGTATTGAGATTTATCGTGTATATGCTGGTGTAGATAAGGGTTTATTGAAAGAAAAACTACCAATGCCTACACATGATAATAGATGGTGTACTGCTAGGAAGATCGCTAGTATAACTAAGGGTATAGCTCGATTATCAGAGGGTAAAACATTAATAGTTACAGGTGATCGTGACGCTGAATCTAAGAGGAGAAGTATTCGTTCACCTGTTAGGAGAGTTGATAGTGAAACAATGATTGTATCTCCATTAAAGTTTTGGAGTGCTGCTCATGTCCAATTATATATTTTATGGAGTGGATATAGATTAAACCCATTATATGAAATGGGGTTTTATAGGATAGGATGCTATATATGCCCAGCTCTCCGTAGCTGGGAGCTATATATTATGACTAACGATCCCTTAATATCGACTACTCTTAACAAATACGAGTTATATAGGAAGTTTCTAAAACATCGTTTAAAGATGAAGCATCATGAAGCTTTTATTGAGGACTTCTCATGTGATATATTAAGTATTTACGGTTAATTAATAGTTGATTGAAGAAAACTATTTTTCGAGGGGTCTCTTCTCCATGAAGTTGGGGATCATAGGTACTGGTTTAATGGGTTCTAATCTAGCACGCTGTTTAGCAAGTAAAGGGTTTAAACTAGTATTGTATAATAGGACTCGGGTTAAAGCAGAAGAGCTTGCTAGAGAGATCAATGCTTCTATAGTTGATTCTCCACTTAAACTAGTCGAGGAGGTTGATGTAGCTATTGTTTTTGTTTCTGGTGATGATGCTTTACTCGATATAGTGTTCGGGGGAGATGGTGTATTGTATGGTAGAGACTATATATTGTTAAATGCATCGACAACTACGCCTATGACTAGTCTCCGGGTATACGAGTTGTTGAGAGATAAAGGTATAGGTTATGTTGAAGCCCCAGTCTATGGTAGTACTAGTGAAGCTCGTGAATGTAAATTATTATCTATAATTGCTTGTAAACAAGATCTACGTGATAAGGTAGAGGAACTGGCTAGGAATTATAGTGTAGAAACAATATATGTTGGCGAAGTACCAAAAGCTTCAGTATTGAAACTTTCACTAAACAATATTGGTTTAGCACTACCACCATTAATAGCTGAATCATTAATGCTACTAAAAGCTTGGAGAGTTGATCTAGAGTTGTTTAAAAAAGTATCTAGTAAGCTATGGTTTGGTGAAGTAATTAAACGTTACTGGGCTAGGATCTTCGAGGAGAAACCACCTAGATTTAAGACCTGGATGGCTGGTAAAGATTATCTATATATAGCTAATAGTTTGAAGTATAAGAAGCTCCCATCACATTTATCAGAAACATTATCCTCAATGTATATGGAGGCTGCACAACATGGATTGATGGATAAAGATTATCCATTAATGGTTAAGTATTATCTAGATCTTGTCCGGGGAAAAGATAAATAGCGCGTTAAGCGATCATTGTTTTCTGAGGTGTTTTATTCCATTGGCTCGAAGTGGATGGAGTGTTTTCTTAGCATGTATGTTTATTGGTATGGGTATTGGTATGTTATTTGATCAAACCGGTGCAGGTACTCTCATCGGTATGGGTATCGGTTTTATAATGGTAAACTTGTTCGGTGAAGAACGTTTAAAGCCTAGAACTAGCTTTAATAGAGAAAGTCTTGTCGGTGCATTTATATTGAGTCTCATAGGCATAGGATTCATAATACTGGGATTAAATACAGCTGGTTTAATAACTTTACCAGAACAAGTATGGCGTGGAATAGGATCTATATTCTTCATCGTCTTAGGATTATTAATGTTGATCAGCTCAATCTACATCATTAAACGTTGAATTTTTTTATTATATAACAAATGATCATATATTTGAAATATAGGTTTCAAGGGATAAGTAATTGAGTGGAGTTTTTGTTGATAAATTGAAAAGACGTAGTAAAGATTTCTTTAAAGAAGCCTCTAGAGTTGAGAACCCTGATCTAGCCATGTTTTTCTTAGAACAAGCAGTTCAACTGTATATTAAAGCCGTTATATATGAGTTGTTTGGAATAAGTATTAGAGGACATAATATTAGAGAATTACTAGGGTTTTTATTAAATAAACTGTTACTTGAAGGTTATGAGAGAGAAGCAGAGGTTTTAAGTGAGTATATTGCTAGGAATAGGAGTGAATTGATAGTTTTAGAAGAAGCATATTTTATTGCTAGGTATGGATCAACTAGTTATGAGAAAGAATTAGTTAGTAGAATTAAGACTATAGCTGAGGAGTTACTGAATTTATTGGAGGAGATTAGTAGAAGTGTCAAGTTGGGTTAAGTATCATTTTAGACATATAGCTAATTGGAGGAGATACGCTGAGATAATAGCTTCAACAGCTAAGGATCTGATCGGGGATGTAAAGGTTTATGTTATTGGTGGAGTAGCTGAGGATAGAGTTACTGTTTTAAGCGATATAGATATATTAATTGTTGTTCCAGACGATCTCTTCAGAGAGAATCTAAGTGTTGAGATCCTCGATAAAGCTATTGAAAAATATGGTTTACCATGGGATGCTCCAGTTCAACTCCATATCGTTAAGCGTAGCGAGGCATCTAAATATTTTAGTAGAGGTAGAGTTATAGAGATTAAATAGTATTGATTTGATGAGTGATCATTGTGAGTGTCTCCGAGATATTCAGGAAGGCTTATGAAGAGCTTGAGAAAGGCTATCGTATAGCTCTTATCACTATTATTGGTAAAGAGGGTAGTGGTCCACGTGATCTTGGATCAATGATTCTTGTATCTAGTAGTGGTTTGAAAATAGGTACTATTGGTGGTGGTTTTTTCGAGAAAACTGTTTTAGAAGAGACACGTAAAGCCTTGGAAGAGGGTAGGCCTCGTAGAGTCAAATATGCTCTTAGACCAGATAATGTACCAGAGGATGCAATTAAGACTCCTCATCTATGTGGTGGTGTTGTTGAAGTGTTTATTAATGTGATTAATCCGGTTCCACGTATAATATTGTTTGGTGCTGGCAATATTGGTAAACCATTAGCTGATTTAGCTAATATGCTTGGTTATCGCGTAGTAGTACTTGATACTAATGAGGAGTTGGCTAATAAAGAGAGATATCCATATGCTGAAGAGATATATGTTGGGGACTTAGTCGATTACGCTGGGAAAATAAGTTATAGAGGTAATGATATAGCTATTATAGCTTATGGTGAAGTAGAAACTGATTACCAGATACTAAAAACACTACTACAAAATAATTTCCCCGGACACATATGGGCACTATGTAGTAGGAGGAGATGTTCATGGATGCTTAATAGATTGATCGAGGAAAAGATTGATCTATGCCCTTATATTGAGAAACTACATTTACCGGCTGGACTAAACATTAATAGTGATTCACCAGAAGAAATAGCTGTTAGTATATTCGCGGAAATAATATGTGTATTAAAGAAATGTGAAACACCAGTTGAATCAATGGATATATCGAGTAAATGGTGGGATTCAATTAAAAACCGTGTAGAACAACCATAGTTTTTCTCTAAACCATAGATTCGAGATCAAGTTAAAAGACTATATTAGTTTTTGTTTAGAAAATAGTATGTGAGGGGTTTTAAATGGTAAATGAGTACCTTAAGGCTAAAAAAAGAATAGGTAGAATACGTAGAGGAGAGAAACTAGGCAGAATAGTTACTGGTGGGGAAGGTGCCCGTAAGAGTAAAAGTGAAGATAGAGAGCATGAGGAATAATAAAGAATTAGTAACTGTAGCATTACTTAATACTGGTTTTACATCTAACGAATTAGATATTCTAATACCTAAAAATATAGCTAAAGAACTTAATTTATGGCCTCCACCAGATGATGCTATTTTAGAAGTATTAGATACAGCTGGTGGTGAAGTATTGAGTTATCTTATACCTAATAGCGTAAAATTGACTGTTTTAGAAAATGATAGAGTTTCTAAAACAATAATTTGTAACACCATCGTCTCTCTTCATGAGAAAGAAGTTTTATTGTCGGATGCTGTTATAGAAGAGCTTGAGATCGAGATATTATCTCCTTGGAGGGGTTTTTGGAGATTTAGAGGAGAAGGTAAGATCAGGGAGAGTGTTGGGGGATTAGAGAGATAGTTTATTTTATGTTATATTATGATCTATTCTTTATGACTAGATGATTTTGAAATTAGGGTTTTAGATGAGAGGATGGTTGTTATGAGTGAGGATCTAGTTGAGAAGATGAGAGAACTTTTGAATACTATGAGGGATTGGGAGAGAAAACCAGTTGTAAAATCTGGTAAGATAATTGTTGAATTAGTTAAGCTCCCGGAGAGGAGGGGTAAGACTCGTAGTAGACCACAACACTTAGCTTTGATGATTAGACGTGAAGATGCTTTTAGAGGATTATTGATCGTATCACCGGAAGAATTAGATGATCTTAGGCGTGCATTGAATGTTGAGAAACTAGATGATATTATCAAGGCTTTATGGAGTATCTATAAGGAGAGGAGTGTTGAGGAATACGAGTTATAGTTTTCTTTGGTGGCTCTGTTCTTTTTTCCTTAAATAGTGTATTGGCGACGTACATTTAGCAAAGTTCATTAGATCAATTGAGCTTTTTAAATTTAGAGGTGTTTCATATAAGCTTGTAGAGTATATGGAGTTCCTTATAGGAGTATCTAAGATATTAAGAAGAAACTGCCGGGTGAAGAAACCATATCGGGGATTTCTGTTCTATCTGATGCTTTAGGTAATCCTACTAGGTTTAACCGTTATGAATTCTTCGAGGATAATATTAAAGTCTCCAGGGTCAAAATAGATATATGGCGTGATGAAAAAATCGCGCGCTGAGAAGTGATGTATTTCCCGCATTGCTGATCCTTAATTTCTACTACATAATACCAAAAAATCTAGGATCAATATTCATAAAGATTAATTCATTCTATTCTTATCCAAAAATCCTATTTCTTAAACATAATTGTTTGATGGGTTCCTCACGTTCTTCTATAAAAACTATTAAGGAATACTATTTAATATATTGATGATGGGATCTATAAGTATGAGCTTAAAGTATCCTATAATGTAGAAGTATAGAAGGAATGGGGAGGAAGAGAAAAAAATTATGTAGATATATTAATTAGTCATTATCTATGTGATACAGCCTTATATAGTGTTTCAAGTAGTTTTCGTTCTAATAGTATTTTGTAATAGAGTCCTGGATCGCTTATCTTAGTGAGGTTTTCGTCTAAGATTTTAATGTAGGGATCTATAGAGATCTTTTCTCCATTGATCAATCTCCATCGAGCACTTGTTATAAGGCTTGAAATTAGTGTATAGAGGTATTTATCTCTAGATAGTCTTGCATAATCGGTTGAAATATCTAGGTATTTGTCTATGTACTTATTGTAAATATCTATTAACTTCTCTTTAGCATTATCTATTAGAGACAAGTTATTAAGTAATAGAGCACCTTCAGTTATACCATCCATTGCACCAGCCCATATATTTACGCTATATGGATGATCTAATCCAATAACTTCTTTTACAGTACTCTCTATATTATCTAGGATAACATCTACCGATGTACCACGGTATAGTTCTGAAATAACATAAGAGGAAGTATTCAATTCCAATACAGTAGAATATTTCTTAAGCTCTTTCATCTCTTTCTTTGAAGTCTCATATACATACTTAATTAGATCTCCATATTCCTCTATAATTCTCTTGAACAATTTATACTTAGTTATATTTTCTTTAACATAATCCTCAGCTCTCTTCAAAAATATTAGAATATATTTTTTCAGAAACGCGCCTAATACCGAACTATACATAATGCCCCATTCTATTTTATCAACATCTAGTTTCACAGATTCTAATAATCCACCATCTGCAAATATAAGCTCTTTCAAAGCAGAACTATATTCATTGAAAGCCTTATCTAGATATTTCATGTATAATTTTTCTTCATTCAATTGTTTCATCACTAATGATATATGGAAGTACACTAGTGGAGAATATGGTTGTAATCTTGATATATCTGAAGAAATCATGTTTCTGAGTGATGAGAATATAGATTTCCCCGGTATATTTGAAACGATCTTCTTAGCTAAGTCGAGAATAACTTCTTTTTCAATATTTTTACCTAATTTTGCTCCTATAGAAGTATATTCGTCTAGTAGTGCTGCTATTCTATAGAGTAGTTTTGATTTTATAATAGGTATTTTGAGATCAACGGTTTTATCTAATTCATGACTCAATGTATCTGTAAATTTAATGTTTCTTCCCACAATATCATTGATCATTGCATATCTAAGATAGATATCTAGATAATTAGGAACATAATTGGTTGCAAGCGTTATTAAACTATAGTGATATTCACTCATTTTCAACTTCTTAATATTATCTATGAGGTTTTCTGAAGTGAATTCTTTTATCAAAGATTCAATGTTCTCTCTTAAATAACTCTGATTATCCTTAAATAAACTGATAATTGTATATGTTAATAAGATCTTGAATAAAGTCTCTGATAAAGCTATGTATAGATCCTGGATTTTATTAATGGGTTTTCTGATCACCTCTATGTATCTAGTACTATGAATACGCTTTAGAAGATCCATGAATTCTTTTAATTCACTATCACTAATACTTTGATAATTTAGGCGTGTCTTTAATGTAATTATTTTTCCAAGCATATACGCTTTATACAACTCACAACCATATTCTTTACTAATCTTATCGGTTATATTGAGTAATTTATTGAGATTAGCTTCTGTCCTTTTAGTCTCATTATCTATTTTAAATGAATTCTTTGTATAGTAGATATAGAGAGTCTCATATGTGTGATCGAATATTTCTTTTATAGAGTTAAGAACGAAATCTATCTGATCCTTCTCTATAAGATTATCAAAATCACCTAATAAACTCTCGATCGCTACATTTATCGAATCAAGGTCCTTCAATATTATGATCTCGTTAATGTATCGCTCTACCTTATTTATTATTTCATCTACATCTTCACTGTTTCGACTTTTAATATTTTATCACCCAATATAATATATTGATAGTAAAACATATATAGATTTTCTTCTAGATCAAACAAGAAAAGTACTGACTGCGAGTTGAGTTTTCAATAACACTATGTAGTTGGAGCTATACTATCTTGTTTTTATCAAGAATTGAATTCTTATTCTCCTATCTTTAATGCATCATACGTATAGAATGGTATATATGATAGTATAGCTATTAACTCTGGTAATGCAGCTCCCGGTGGTATATCCTGTGTATAATGTATAAACCATACTATCACCTGGATCATGGCAACAAGTACTGGGTATGGTGTTTTATCTTTTAATCCATAATAGACTAGATAGACGATTAACATGATAAAGAATAGTATTGATATAAATGTATGTAGCTCTCCATATACTTCATCATAGACTCCTATAAGGATCAGGATAAATCCAATTATTATTAATAACACTGATTTCGAAACACTATATTTTACCATATACTTTATACTAAATAATCCAACGAGAAAACCTGCAAGTGCTAATGCAAAATTAAATATTGGTGCAACACTACTCTTAACAGCATGTCCTAGATCACTTAAAGCATTATCCCATAAACTAAACCATGGAGATAAACTTATAGCTATAAAGATGAGAATTAATGGTATTACATAACTTGAGACACATAAGA
>NJDP01000089.1 GCA_002254665.1 Desulfurococcales archaeon ex4484_58
GCTTAAGAAATACAAGTTATTATCTAACAAAACATTAGTCTATATAGAAGCTAATAATTATACAATGCTACAATATAGTATAGAATATCCTGGATACCTAACAATAAACTTTACCTCAAATAGAAACATATACTTTGTTATAAGATCCAGTTTTGACGAATCCATCTACCAGATCTATCCAACTTCTGGAGCTACTAGAAGCGGATCCTTCATAGCCCCCGTTCTACCGGGCACAGTCTATATTTATATACATAATGCCTCAGAGTATAATACAACAGTTTTATTGACAATTGGTTATTGTTGGTAATTTCCTGTGATACTTTAAAGAGAATATTTTGGTTAATTTTATAAGTGATATATTATATACTCTATATGGTTTAATCAACGGTGCTTAGAATTGAACTATATTATAGTCACACACACAGATATGGATGGTGTAGGTGCTGCTGCTATCTATATTTACTATCATGGTATTAAGCCTAAACAAATAATATTTACTGAACCATACTTACTAGATAAAATCTTTAACAAAATCAGTAGGGTTAGAGGAGTTGATAAGATTGTATTTAGCGATCTAGGCTTAAACAACAACTATATATACTTAGCAGTTAATACTTTAAGAAAACTTATTGATCAAGGAATAACTATTGAATGGTATGACCACCATGTTTGGGAAGATGAATGGATAGCTCGATTTAAAGGTATTGGTGTAAAGATCAATATTGACCGGTCAACTTGTGGAGCCGGTGTCGTTGCTAAGTATGCACCGCGTAGAAAGGAAATTGATGAGAAATATGTTGATGAACTAGTTAAGGGTATATGTGCCGGTGATCTCTTCAAATTCGATCATTGGAGAGGACCATGGTTTCTGCGTTTAGTTCGTAGGAGAGATGATGATAAATGGAGGTTATACGTGTTAGAGAAATTAGTTAATGGGAATGGATGGTGTAAAGAGTTTACCGAGAAAGTGGTTGAGAGATTAGAGCAGGAGTTGAATGGATACAATCTACTTAAAGAATCATTGATCATTAAGGAAATGAACGGTATTAAAATAGCTGTAGCTCCACAAATAGAGTTTATTGAGAATAGTTTTTCAGCAGCATATATTATTGGTAGGTTTGGAGTAGATATAGTAGCTATTACATCGAGAGATGGAAAAATAAGTTTACGTAGTCTAGAATACAATATAAGGGATCTAGCATTAAAATTAGGTGGAGGAGGACATCCACGCGCAGCAGGCTTTAAATTAAAAATCCCATTAAGTATAAAGTTAAAACAGTTAATAGATAAGAAAACTTTACTTAACTACGTTCTAGAGATCCTTGTCGACGCGATCGAAAAATCCGGAGGACTAAATAGAATACAATAATAGATACTATCCCTCCTAAACTAATTATTAACCACAAAACTATACTTGTTTCCTGATCCACATTAGACATGATCTCCAATTTATTTATATCAAAAGTTTGATTTATACATAGATTACTACTAGTTACTTTATCGAGTCTAAACATTATAGATGAGCTTTCTACATAGAAGCATTCATAATACCTAGTTAACTCTCTTAATTCGTAGATAACTGCATATATTCTCTCACTCCTACTCCCACCTAAACCTCTACCCCTCATTAAAATCTCTATGTAGAATTGATTGTTTAAATAAGATCCTTTCCATTCAATAGATTTAACTAATACATATTTATAGTCTCCAAGGTAGAATCTTAATTGTTTATCACCTATTTTATCTACTAATAAATAATTATTGTCCATGGTAGGGATGAAGATTAAGGTATAATACTTTTTATGTATTAGAATATGATTTTCAGAACTCCTCATTACAATTTCTAAATATATAGTTTTTTCAGAGAATACTAGATAAGGATCTAATTCTTTAGGTAACCCGGTATTCGTGACACTGCCCCTTCTCCTCATACACTGAATCTGCGTTACTGTATCCACTAGACTTATTAATTAGTAAGAGGAATTCGTTCCATGTAATATTCCATTTCAATAGATCTTTGTAGTTATTTGTTATAATATGTTGTTTAAATTGTTTAATGATCTTTTTGTATCCACTTAACGCTACAGTATAATTAATAGTTACATTAAGAAATGATCTATTACTAGTACCGGTGATCATGTAAAAGCCTTTAATAGTACTATTTATTCTCTCTAAATATAATTTCTTAATATAAGCTGAACCAAGATCTTTATCTAATTTATACTCTTTGTAAATCTCTAGTTTTTGAGTATTAATTATGGATCCATTAGTCTCATATTGTACTACTCTATATGTTGAATCTTCTATGTTTAATGAGGGACTAGTTAGGTTCTCTCTATGATTAATTCTAACCATGTATTCTCCATCTTCGTCTATATTACAAGTATTTATACAGCATTGATTACTATCCACTACTAGTGTGTCAGTAGATAATAAAATGAACAATAATACTATGATAGTAGAATATTTTTTCATAACTAATCAACTACATATTCTTGGTAATAAGTATATGATACCATCACGTGCAGACACGATTAATACTTTTCCTTCAACATAGTATTTAGCCACTAGAGCAGCTATTAAAGCATCATATTCATCTCTACTCAACAACTTATCTATCTTAATATTTTCTCTACTAAATAATTCATCATGACTACTACATCCACTCGATTTTAATGCACTATATGGATGAGTCTCGATCACGACAATCCTATTTTTTTCAAATAATTCCTTGAATCTAAGACTCCTCTCTACAAGCATACGCATAGCACGCCATCCGGGTGGTAATACTTTATAACCCATACGTTTCATTTTAAGATCTACTTCACGGTAAGTATTAGCATATGATAAGGGTGAATCAATAGCTATCACTACTGGTTTTAGAGATAATACTGTATTAACTATTTCATAATCATGTCTCAGTTTATTGATATAGATCAACCTATTATCGTCTAAAACAGCTAAACCAGAGTAACGTTTAGGTGTGCCTGCAGGATCTAAACCAGCTACTCTTACCATTTAACCCTCTCTCCCGGATCATAACCTATGATGCTACGGTATTTATCATATATTCTCTCAACTTCTACTATCCATTTAGCTAGTTCACTTGGTTTATCCGGGTAATTGTCTAAGTATAGTTTCTTAACTAAATCCATGTATTTCTTCAAAGTTCTAAGCTGATTTAATATGGAGGGTTTACCCAGTAATCTTAGCATACTGGATATGTTATGGACTATTTCTCTCGCAAGATCAGCTTTACTACTCAACATATATATGCTTTCGCCATCAACAATCCTATTCTTTATGAGCCATGTAAAATCTTCATCTGATAGTTTCTGAAGATACATTCTAAGAATATCTAGTGATGCTTGTTTAGCACCATAAGCTACCATATACTCCCTATTCATACCCCACATGGTTTCTTCATTAATAACACCTTTCTCAAGAGATTCAATAATATATTTAGAAACGATACTAGAGGCTAGTAATGAAGAACCTATCCCCCCACCATGGACAGGGTTAACAGTATATGCTGCATCACCAACTACAACTACATTTCTCCATACAAGAGTTGGTAATGGTCTACGTGTAGGAACTAATCCTCCTCCTCTATGGATTAATTTACCCGAGAATCTTTTCCTCAAGTATCTCTCATAATTGAATCTAGGATTATATTTACCATCCCATATGACTCCTAAACCAACATTAACTATTAACCCATCTCTACTTTTGGGGAAAAACCACCAATAACCACCTGGCGCTATCTCTGTATTTAGATAGATCACTGCGTATTCAATATCTTTCTCGAGAGGCTTCTCAAGCTCTACTACTTCACGATAAGCAATATTATAATCTGTCATGTATGGTCTCTCGGAAACAGGCCATTCCAACGGTAGCTTTGTTCGTAGTGCTGGTTTTGCACCACTAGCATCAACAAATACTTTACCTTCAACCTCTTTCAAACCAGGTTTACCAGATTCTTTAACTAATGCTTTAACTACAAAGTTATTGCTAACAACTATTTTTAACAATACATGTCTATCTAACAGAATGGCTCCATGATCCAATGCTCTCTTTAACAGCCATTGACCAAATTTAATCCTATTAACACTAACTCCTTCACCAGGTACTTCTATTGCATATTCCTCGGTTGGATCATAGATCTTCACGCCACTATATATATGATCGATAATATCTTCTGAAGGTTTCCATCCAAGTTCATTAAAGTGATGTGTACCAATAGCATCTCCACAAGTCTTATCTCCTATTCTATTACGTGGTTTACTCTCAATAATAGCTACATTAAAACCTTTAGAAGCTATTTCATATGCAGTATTTAAACCAGCTACTCCAGCACCAACAACTACTACATCATATTTCAATCTATAATCACCACTTAAAAACATATGTTATATTTTAATTAATAAGATAAATAAGTTATAAGATAAATATAGTGTTTATTTATTAAGCATAGGGTTAGGGTAGTACCTTGATCAACATCCCCTCAACAACTATAGCTGGATAAGTATTAGCAATATTTAATGCTTCTTCTAATCTACTAGCACTATTACTGTATATAGTCATTAACGGGTCTCCTCTATTAACTCTAGTACCAACTTTAGCGTGTAAATAGACACCAGCACCTTTATCGAAGGGAGCTCCAGCAGCACGTGCAATCATGTTTATTACTGCATTATCAATATATGTAACTGCTCCTTCAAGCGGAGACTCTATAGTTGCTTGATGTTGTCCAAGCTCTATATCCTCCGGTTTGATATTTGGATCACCCTCTTGTGCCTCAACCATTTGTTTAAATTTCTCATATGTTCTACCACTAGTGAATATATCTCTAGCTACTTCGTATCCACGGCCAGGTGGTACTTTACCGCTTAACTCTAACACTAGACCAGCTATAAACAATGCTTTATCTACTAGGCTTCTCCTACCCTTCCTATTGATCATAGTCTGCAATGCTTCTTTTGCTTCTAATGCAGGCCCAGCTGTTAAACCTATTGGTTGTCCACCATATGTTACAGCTACCTTGATCCTCATACCTAGTTTAGCTGCTTGTCTAATAAATATTCCAGCCAATTGATCAGCTTCCTCCATTTTATGTACTTTAGCTTTTCTACCAACCGGTATATCGATAACTAGATTATTTACATCCATAGCCACTTTCTTAGCGAGTATACTTGCAACCATTTGATGCCACGGATCAACACCTAATTTCCTCTCAATATTAACGAATATATCATCTGCTGGCGCTAGATTCAATTTACCTCCCCAAGCAAGTGTTGCCCGCACTTTTTTAGCAATCTCTTTTAACTCCTCAGCTGTAAAATCTACTCGAGCCAATACCTCCATAGTATCAGCTGTTCCAGCAGGACTAGTTATCGCTCTACTACTAGTTTTAGGTATTAGTAATCCAGCAGCAGCTATTGTTGGTACAGCTATTAATGCAACTTTACTATTACCCGGAACACCACCAATACTATGTTCATCATAGACAGTATCTTCAAACGCTATCTTACTACCAGTTTCAACCATTGCTCTAATCAGATAATATAGTTCATCTTCACTCAACTCATAATATAGTTGACTAACAATAAATGCGGCAATCTCAGCCTCGCCATAAACACCCTCAACAACATCCTTGATCAAACTAAATAGTTCATCCTGTGAAAGTCTCTCACCACGAAATCTCTTCCTCAAAGCACTCATACTAGGAGGCATGGGTAGAGGCCTAACACCTATTTCCTCGCCATTAGTAAGCTTTAAACTAAACGCTATATCCGGTGATACAAGTATTTTTCCACGAGGTACAACTGTTTTAGTAATACCTACAATACCAGTTCTACTACGATCCCCTCTGATCAATTTAACCCTACAATTAGCTCCTAAACCCAGCTCTTCAGCATCAAGCTCATTCATCAATACCAATGAACGACCAATATCTACATCAATAGTTTCTACAAGGAAATGCCTAGTCTTAATATGTTCACTCAATATATCATCCTCGAAAATATGTTTGGGAGACTAGTGGGCAAGAACATTATTTATGTGACTAAGGAATATATATCTTTTCCTAAAAGATCTACTTGATCTTCTTCCTAGCTTTCTCTTCTCTCAACTCACTAACTACACCAATACCCCTATAGATGAAACCAGCAAGTCTAGAGCTTAACCCAGACATTTTAAGCATAATATTCTCTAATCTAGACATTATAAGGTCACGTGATGGAATATAAGGAACAATTTTACCGGGATAAATTGGATAATACACTTCTCTCCTCGGATCACCGACTCTAATAGCTGAGAATACTATCCAAGTCTTAGGTACAATACTATAGTTTAATAAATCGTCTCTTGGTAGATAGATCTTATTAACACCAAGCATAGCAGTTACACGAGCATTTACAACACGAACCTTCTCTCTACCAAGCCATCCCTCATAAACCTCTAATATCTGTCCTTCAACATACCTCAGCTCCTCTTTGAGATACCTACGAAGTAAACCACCATGATATATCGTGAAGTCTTCATGTAGATAATCAATTATTAGTAGAGGCACTTTAAAAACACCTTAACAACCGGATCATATGCAAATTATATAATTAACCATCACTAAACCTATATACTAGCCCCACATTATATAAAGATTGGTTCTCCACTGCTAAACCGATAGACGAGGAACGGTTGTTTCACAATGGAAGATAGAGGATTCTATGTAATTGAGTCAAGTAATAAGATTATCCTATCCTATAAACCATTGATAGAAACCAATACACTACTAGTTGGGTATGGTATAGTATTAGCTTATGGTGATAGAGAATATATTCTTAAATTAGGAGAGAAACTAGATGCTAAACACCATTATTTTAATGAAACAATTATACCAGGTTTTATAGATGCTCATCTCCATATGGATTCTCTAGGATTTGAATTATCAACAATCAATTTACTCGAAGCAAAAAATCTCAAAGAACTACTAGGTATGATTAAAGGTTTAAAGCCGAATATTGGTGAATGGATTGTTGGTGGTAGGTTTGATCACTTGGTTTTCCCTGAGAAAAGACCGCCTACACGCAAAGATCTAGACAGTATTATAGGTGAACACCCGGTTCTTTTATCGCATAGATCCGGTCATATGGGTGTTGTTAATTCTAAAGCTTTAGAGATCATGAGAAAATGGGGTATTAAGGGTAAAGTTGATTATAGAAATGGATGGGTATACGAATCTGCTTTATGGAGTATTCGTGAAAGAATTCTTAAACAGTTAGGTAGAGAGGATAAGATTGATTTATTGAGAAAAGCTGATAAATATTTAATAGATCATGGGGTTACCGGTGCTGGTGTTGCTGGTACAACTTTTGATCTACTAGAGACCTTAAAAACCATGGATCGTGGGGGAGAACTTAGAGTTAGAACATATGTTTATGTGTTTATCGAGGATCCCAACGATATATGGCGTGTTGTAAGAGAAGCTTTTGATACTATGCTTAACTATAGAAGAGTTAGAGTTAATGGTGTAAAGATCTTGTTGGATGGAGCGCTAGGGCCTAGGACAGCTTATC
Source organism: Desulfurococcales archaeon ex4484_58 (assembly GCA_002254665.1). Taxonomy (GTDB): domain Archaea; phylum Thermoproteota; class Thermoprotei_A; order Sulfolobales; family Desulfurococcaceae; genus EX4484-58. Next base: position 7,575 of record NJDP01000089.1, read on the forward strand.
TATCTAGCCCATATAGTGATGAACCTAGTAATCATGGACTATTATTATATGATGAGATATTTTTAGGTAAGTTAGTGGAGAGTATTAATAGGTATGGTTTACAAATAGCTATACATGCAATAGGTGATGCTGCACTAGATATTGTATTGAAAACCTATAATTTGATCTCAGGAGACGTTGTATCTTTTAGACATAGAATTGAACATGCATCGTTGGTTAGGGATGATCAATTAGATGTTATCGAGGAGTTAAAACCTATTTTAGTTGTTCAACCACACTTCATAATAACGGATAAATGGATCCTTGATCGTGTGGGATTTGAGAGAGTTAAGTGGGTATATAGGTTTAGGGATTTAAGTGAGAAGACAATTTTAGCTTTTTCAACGGATGCACCAGTAGAACCTGTTAATCCGTGGAGAACAGTTTATGCCGCTATAACTCGTGGTGTATATGAGGGAATTGAACATGGTAAATTAACTGATTATGAGAGATTAGAGTTAATTGATGCACTACACATGTATACAAAGGGTTCAGCATATGCTCTAAGAGATGATAGACTAGGTTGTTTATTACCTGGTTGTTACGCTGACATGGTTAAAGTTGATAAGAACCCCCTTGAAATAAGTGATCCTAGAGAGTTATTAGATATTAAAGCAGAGTATGTTGAGTTGAAATAAAAAATAATATGGTTTATATTAAGGAATTAGCTAGGGGGAGGGTTTTTTGTCTATATTTAAACCTAAGAAACCCTTCCATAGAAGAGACTTAATCGAGGATGCATTAAAGGACTTA
>NJDP01000090.1 GCA_002254665.1 Desulfurococcales archaeon ex4484_58
GATATATAGACTCTTCTCTTTTAGTGAGTTGTGAATGTTTGATAATAGCTTTACATAACTCCATGGATTAAAATGTGGTGTACTATGACCCCATAGTAACGCTATATCGTGTCTTTTATCAAAGTTTATCTTTTCAGTAACATCTCCTACTAGTATTTTAGGCTCTATTCCTAGTTCCTCATATACGAATCTACGAGCGCCTTTAAGTGCGTCTCTCCTTAAATCAATAATCGTAAACTCTATTTCAACATTGTATTTTTCTTTAAGAATACGTGATAAAGCTACACCTCCAATACCATATGCTCCACAATACTCGATAACACCTATCTTATCTCTACCACTAATTATTTCCTCAAACCATTTATGCTTAACTATCTTCTCCATAGTCTTTAATGTAGACTCGTATCTCCGCCTTCCTTCTTCTGTGAATGGATTATCCGGCCATGAATAGATCTTGTAGAGTTTCTCCATATAATCCGAATCCATGCTCCTACCCGTATCTATATCTAGTTTTATTGAGTAATACTTAATTCTTTATATTCAATAATAACTATTTGTTTGGTGGCAAGGTAAAACCTTGTTCTCGGGGTTTTCTAGTCATGGTTAAGTCTAAGCCTCTAAAGAATATACGTGTTCTTGATCTAACACATACATTAGCAGGCCCATTTGCTACGATGGTTTTAGCTGATCTTGGAGCTGAAGTTGTTAAGGTAGAGTCTCCTAGTGGAGATGAAACTAGACAATGGGCTCCCTTCGTAGATGGTGTTAGTGCTTATTATTTATCTATTAATCGTGGTAAGAAAAGTATTGTTGTTGATCTAACTAAACCGGAGGGGCGCGAGATAATATATAGGTTAGCTGAGAGGAGTAATATTGTTTTCGAGAATTATCGACCGGGTGTCCGTGAGAAGCTTGGTGTTGACCCGGATACCCTGTTTAAATATAATGATAAATTGGTCTATATTAGTATTAAGGGTTTTCAACCGGGTAGTATATATGAGGGTTTACCAGCATATGATATTGTGATCCAGGGTCTTAGCGGAATAATGTTATCTACAGGTTATGAGGGAGAACCCCCGGTTAGAATAGTATGATACAGCTATTTTCTCAATGTGTTATATACCAATGATCTATTTATTAACTGGGAGGAAACCTAAGAGAATGGGTCATGCACATCCATCAATTGTACCCTACCAAGCATTCAAGGGATCTGATGGTAAATGGTTTATTGTAGCTGCTGCTAATGATCGTTTCTATCGTAAACTATGTGAAGCATTAGGTAGAGAGGATTTGATCAATGATCCAAGGTTTAAGACAAACCCTGATCGTGTTAAAAATAGAGATGAGCTAGTAAGAATATTATCTGAAATATTTAAGAGTAGAGAGCGTGATCATTGGATTAAACTATTACGCGGACATGGTGTACCAGTTGCTCCAGTATATGAGTTAGACGAAGTATTCAGAGATCCATATGCTTCCAAACTCGTGGTTGAACTTAAACACCCTATACTAGGCTCTGTTAAACAATTGATTGAACCTGGAACCATTAATGGCAATAGACCATTATCAGACATTTATCCACCAAAACTAGGTGAATATACAATTGAGATCTTACATGATTTAGGGTATTCTAGTGGAGATATCGAACGATTAATTAGAGAAGGTGTAGTTAGAGTAGAGGAGTGATTATTAGGTAAACTCTAATATCAATAAATATATTGTTAGAGACGAGAACAGTAAATGAACTATTATTACAAGTGATCTCCTATATAGTTTATTTCGTACCCTATAACACATTAGAGTAAAACCTGTTATACCATGGAGCATAGCTGATATAATTAATGCTATCCTCAATATAGGGTTTAAATGTAATATTATGGATAATCTATAGTTTAGTAATCCAGCAGTGTACTCGCTGATCTCCGATTTTATCAAGCCATATCCACTCAATATATAGGTGTAGATCAAGAGTAGTAGTATGATAGCTGTAACGTCTAAGATATACTTATAGATCACTGGTAAGTTCATATGATTATCTATCCTCCTCTATTCCTTAAAATATACTGATGTATTTCTTCCTCGGATACCCTATATGATTTCTTAGGTACACCAACAGGGATTATATACATCGGCTCTTCATCATCTTTTAAACCAACTATCTCTTTCACATCCTCATCATAAAAAGCACCTACAACAACACATCCAAGACCTAGTGCTGTAGCCTCTAAATAGATATTTTGACCAGCATGTCCGACCTCCATGTATACGTAACGTACTCCCCTCTCACCATAATATCTAGTCGTACGCTCAAATACAGCAGCGATAACAATATTTATTGGTGCTGAACCAACCCATTCTTGATCAAGAGATGCTCTCATAAGTTCACGTGAAAAATCACCTTTCTTAACCAATACTAATACGTGTTTATATGGATCATAATGGTAAACACCAGGTTGTAGATAAGTGTTATTTTCTGTTCTCACACCACCTGATTTAATAACAACATATATCTCTAACGGATAAGTTGCACCAGCACTAGGTGATGTTTTAAATCCCCTCCTAGGCTCAGTTATTCCATAAGCAGCCCATAATAACTGTGATAGTTGCTCGATAGTTAAACTTTCATTTCTATAATCACGTATACTTCTACGATAAGCAAGAGCCTCCTCTACACTCAATACATCCTTCCGGATACGGGGTAGAGGTAGATACACAATTTCACCTTCAACATAACCTATACTCTCTCTCGGAGACAAGTATACATTATATATGTATATTGACAATAATATTAAAGCTATGATCAATGCTGGGAGGATAAATTTGAATTTACGAGAATAAAATATTCTATAGAGTAGCTTAGATGAGGGCATGATAATAAAACCTCGGATAAGATATTGTATTATAAAGCTATATTAAAAGTTCTTCTTCTTCACGTTTCTTCTCTGATCTCTCCATTAACATTTTAAGTTTCTCTACCTGCTCCTTTATCTTCCACATCTTCAAAGATACTATCAGATACGTGAATACAGATATTATTATCATAGGTATAGCTACTAATACTAGTGGTAGTAACGCTATACTCAATTTATACTCAACCGATCTAAGATCAAGTAAACTACCAGCATTCATAGCATCTCTCTTTACAGAATCAAGCGAATCAGCTATTAATGGATTAAGTAAACCGATTATAATCTGTATTATCCCTAATATTAAAAGTAATATGAATATATATAGTGGTATAGAGCCTCCAGTATCCTTATTTAGTCCTTTGAACCCTATACCTTCCATGATCAAACCAATACCCATTAGGATCATTGGAGCATAGTTTATTGGGTCTTTCATGGTTCTCTGCATATCCTCTATAGTCTTAATGTATTGTTCTTTGTATTCAACAAATGAAATTGTTTGATTAGGTAGTGTAACTTCTGTTAGATAACCTAGTGTGTAAGCACTATATATGGTTAATATAAGTGATGCAAGCACTATAATTGAACCTATGAACGCTAATAAATATGCTTTATTAATACTCCATGTTCTAACTTTAAACCATCCAATAACAACTAATACTACCCCTACAAGAGTAACTATTGATGGAATAATCGTTACTGTTGTTAACATTGGATTAACGACTGTTAGAAAAATAGCTCCTATATATACTAGTATTGCTAAGAATCTTATCATATAACCAGAGGCTAGTGTTTTTCTAGCTAGATCCGGGAATTTAAGTAGTTTATCCTCGAATTGAACGCTCAAGATCAACTTTCACCTCTTCCACCAATATATCTTTGTAATACATTAATTATTTCTTTTACTCTCTCCTTAATATGGTGTTTAACGCATTGATCAATTAATAATAAGTAGTTCTTTTTGTAGTAGTCATTATTTATTCTCCTAGAAGCAAGTAACTCTTTAACTTTAGATACACATTCTTGTTCAAATTCAATATTCCAAGGCAACAATATGTAAATGTGATCATATCTAGGATCAGCCTTCTTCATAACAACTAGTTTATTTAAACCAGTATCATTTAATACTTCCTTAACCTTCTTCAACTCGCTACTCTCAAATACGAAACACTCAAAGTGCTTGAATGCATTCAGTATCCTCTTAGCTAAATCTATTTTCTCAGACATTTTCATCGCCTAAACGAGTCTTTTTAACTGGAATTCTTGTTTTCTCGAGAAATAATCTAATAAGCCATGCATTAACCGGGTTTCCTATACTCTTCCTAACTATCCCATTATAGTATTTTGCACGATATAATAGTTCACCCTTATAACTATAGACTTCTATATACCCCTTAACTTTACCTAGGAAATTCCTTACAAACCAACCATACACCACGTAGTCTCCCTTCTTTAACTTTAATTTATAACTTCTAGCTTCACCTTTAACATAAGTTGGTTTAACAATATTTTCTTCAACAATATACTCTTTAGCTTTACTTAATGGTATGAACCCCTTCTCTCTACTATATATTAGTAGTACTGAAGAAGCACGATGTCTACCAGATCTACTTCTAGAGTTCTCTACAATGTATTCTCCAACAATATACTCATCCATCATCTCTTCTCCTCATCAATAATATAGAGTAATGTTTTTTCCCTCAATTCAATCTTAGGCTTATACGCATCGATCACCAAGACCATCGGGTTTGGAGATAACTGTCTAGAAATCCTTACCTCTGGTGAATTAATAGTTAACTGTTTTATACCCTCATATTCTCTAGTCTCTAGAAGTTCACCATTCTCTCCATATAAATTGATCTTTACAGTATATTCTTCTGGTTTATGTTTCAATGAAACAATTACTTTATACACACTACTCACCTATTCCTTCAAACACTTATTCTCTAATATTTTCTCCAACCATTTTTAATACTACTCTATAATATGTTGAGGATAGATAAACTCTTGAGCACCACCTATAATCAATTGGAGGGAATATGGTTTTGAAAGTATTTGATAATAAATGGCTAGTTTTTATACATTGTCTACTCTGGGAATTGAAAGAAGTTGATGAATGGGATTTTCATCGAATAATATATAAATTAAATAAAGAGGGCATTATACCGATCAATAGTTGGGTTTGGTTTGGGAATTCTCCTCGTAGCGCTGAGGTTGATGCAGCTATTGGTTTATTTTCACTCTATAGAATCATTGAATTAGATGGAGAGAAAATTAGGGTTATTAAGTCTCCTAGAAAATGTAGTTTAGACGATCACGTATTAGATATTGCTAGGAGTGTCTTAAAGGAGAAGACTTCTTAAACAGTTATTCTTTCTCTCCCATACTCTTCCCCCGAATACTCCGAGTATATTTCTCTCATGATCTTTTCATACTCTTCTTCAGCACCAGTCAATTTTAGTTCTTCCTCGATAGTTTTAGCTATTGTATCTGTAACTATTGATTCATATTCTAATCTATGTAAACCTCTACGTACATAAGCTCTAAATATTACCATTAGAGGTAATCCTTCTTTAATCAATATTATTCCACGATCCTTTGTTATCTTAGAACCTTTCTTCTTACCAGTAAATAGAGTCAATAATTTTATTCCACTACTATCCTTACCGGGCATAAGCATTGATCTAGGGACAGGCGATATATCTAGTACATCAACCCATATATCCTTTTCTTCAAACCCTCTACTCTTCAACCGGTCAAATAATCTCTCCTTAATTATACGTTCAACTTCACTTCGATAGCTACGATCAAATATTAGTCTTAAAATATAGCGTGTGGATAGAGGTCCCTTATACCCACCTAAAATATATTCTCTACCAACTCTCTTCCATTCGGGTTTTCTCTCGATCAACATTCTCTTCGTTAACATCGATATTCTTCCCTCATTACTAAATGCTTTATCGAGCATTATAGAGTATAGTTTAACATCTGTTAATGCAAGATAGTCCTCTGGTTTATTCTCTAAAATACTCTTTATCCTACCTGCAAAATCTAGTTCTTGATCTAGTAGTTGTAGTATTTCTTTGAGTAATAAGTCAAATGCACGATTAACACTATGGTAGTATACGTGTTCAAACATATTTGCTTTAGCATATAGATATGCTCGAAACTCGCCCCAAGTATTACGATCCAATAACAATAATACACGTTCACGGTCTATGTAGGGGTAGGTATTCCTATATAATCTCTCATAATCAATATACCCATACTCGTGAGTCCCTGTATAGTAGCTATCTCTTCTTAGAAAATCCAGTATGTCTGCTGGATATAAACTATCTTTTACGATCCACCTCATGATCTTAAGTATATTGTTAGAAGGCTCACGATCACTAAGTATATTCATTAATACTTCATATAAGTGATCTAAGCCATACTCTGACTCGAATTTTTTAAGTTGATCGCTTAAGAGCATATCTACTAGTTTATAACCTATCCTTTCATGATTACCTAGCTCCTCCGGTATCTCCTTATTATTAAATATTATTGTCTCCTCGAAAGCATGACCAAAACATGCATGTCCAACATCATGTAATAATCCAGCTAATCTAACAGCTTGAACTAGTGTTGCTCTACTATATCCCTCTAAATATTCTTCTCCATAGTATGTCATGATCTTTGAAACTATATCTTCAGCCATTAAACCAGCCAAATGCATTACTCCAAGTGAATGCTGAAACCTTGTATGAACAGCACCGGGATAAACTAGATGAGCTGTCTGTAACTGCATAATATATCTAAGTCTCTGGATCAATATACTATTAATAATTTTCTCTTCAACCTCTCTATTGAAATAAACGTATCCATAAATAGGATCACTTATCTCTTTCCAATTAAAACGATGATAATAACTAGACATTAGATCACTATACAAAACCTTTATCCACCCAATGTTTTTCTCAACTCGATAAGGTAGTGAAAGCCTATATTCCAATATTTGTGATTCATAAATTAAAAATATGGTTAAGGGGAGAAAAAACTTTATTTAAAAATTACTTCTTCTTCCTCCTCCTCTTCTTAGCTGGTTTCTCAGCATACTCTTTATAAACCCATCCTTCATCAGTTCTAACAATTAATCCCGCCTTCTTTAGATCCTGCAACCTACCACGTATTGTGTTGTAGTTTAGATTAGTTATTTTCTGGATCTCTTTAGGAGATAATGGTCTCTTTTCTTTCTTAAGAGTCTCAAGAATTATTTCCTTAGCTGTTTTCTTTTCACTCACATAGATCACCTACCATATCCTATCCAATATATGATCTAGTTCATTACTGGTTATTAAACTTGATCCAAATAATCCATATAAAAATATACTCTATTTCCCAGAAAACCTACTTACATAGAGTTCTCCAATAATTTCTCCATAATCTCTATCTCTAAATAGTATAACATATTATTTGTTTAGAGGGGTAAGGGATATTAGGTCACGGTATCACTAATTATTAAAGGCAACGCCGTCTTAGAGGATCAGGTTATGGTTGTGGTTGTTATTTATAG
>NJDP01000091.1 GCA_002254665.1 Desulfurococcales archaeon ex4484_58
ATTGATCATTTTCATCAATAAATGTTATATGTAACCATACAACTAATTCAAAATTCACATTTAACGTAATAGAGGTATCGTCATAGACTGGAATACAGAATTCTGAACCAGTCTGATTACCAATAGTGATGTTTGTATATAAATGTTTACCATCACGTGTCATACCTCTACCCGGCGCTATCACGATCTTATATATTCCCGGTTGAGATAGAGTTAGAGTTCTCGGCTCTACTGGGAAACTATCAATTTTACTAAACGATCCATCCTCCATTACCCTATATATTGTTAGAGTAGCGTTTGGATAGAGGTTTTTATTGTCGGGATTTATGTTAATGGATAACTTGTATTCAGTCTTGAATGTATAGTTGGGTAAACTGTCCGGTATATTGTATCTCTTAGTTAATTCTGCAAGTAAAGGAGCTAGATTTAATTCTTGAAGAACAAATTTAATGAGTGGACCCATATAGACTCTAAACTTATAGGTTTTCACATCATTACTACCCAGTGAAAAAGCTTTTATCTCAAGTCTAACAACACTAGATACGGGTACGCCTTCCAACCCTAAACCAGCTTGTTCAAACCATACACCTAGTGTTTCATTAATTGTATCTTCTAGTGGTATGACAATTATAGCTTGTGGAATCCTATAATCGTTATGGCTTGAAGCCATCGCGATATATGCTATCTTACCTTCAACAATATCAGCTTCACCAGGAGAAGAATATCCCTGACGTATCACCGTCTTACCCTCGGTAGTACCATAGATCTGGTAGTCATCATCCGCATCGCCAGCGAAAGATGTAGCAATTTCTATTGAGAAAGATGTTCTTCTATTCCATATACTGGATAAATCTATTTTTAATGTTTTATCCTCTCTATTAATGAATCTATATTCAATATCGAAGTATGGTCTATCGTAATAGAATGTATAGATCTTATTTAGCTCTACTTCGTATACCGAGCTTATTTTAAAGGAAGCGTTAATCTTTAATCTATAATAATTCTCCTCAACAACATTAAAAACAATCTTCTTACCAAATACTTCGCCCGGCCACCACACCGGTGGCGGGGTTCCTGTGGATGTGAGTGGAGGTATTATTTCGTAGAGTATAGATGGAGCAATTGTTCCTGGAGCTAAGTATCTTAGGTTGGAAACTTTATAGTTACCATAAATATAGCTTTTAACTATACCACCATTAGATTTATCGAGTATTATTTTCGTTAAATAATTTTCAACAATATATTCAGTAAATGTATTTTCTTGTTTAAATAATTCAGCTGAAACTATAGGTGAATACAATATAGACATTAACAATAATAATAGTATAATGATCGATAACATCTTTAACTCGTACAAAACCAACACCCTAAATACGCTTTAATTAATCTTAAATCAACAATCATATATTACTTATACGGATAAACTTATATAATTTACAGCACAACGAGGTGATGTAAACTATTGAGAAACGATATTAAGAAAAAGAAACAAGAAATAAGAGAACATGTTTGGAGATTACTTGAAGAAAAAGATATTGCTAGATTCCCACGTCCAGTTTATGGTAGAATACCTAATTTTCACGGTGCAGAGAAAGCTGCTGAAAAAATATTTAAGCTAGATATATGGAGAAAAGCTAGAGTAATAAAAGTTAATCCTGATTCACCACAGAAACCTATCCGATATCGCGGTTTGGTTGAGGGTAAAACTGTAGTAATGGCTTCACCTAGACTAAAATACGGATTCATAATATTAGATCCGAACCTTATACCCCCAACTAGATACTCTTTCGCTTCAACAATCAAAGGTGCGTTTATGTATGGTAGAATAGTAAAGCTTATGGAGATCCCCGACATAGACTTGATCATAACCGGATGCGTTGCTGTTGATCTGAGGGGTGGTAGAGTAGGGAAAGGTGGTGGTTACGCTGAACTAGAATATGCTATACTCCGAGAAATAGGCGCGATAGATAGGGATACAATAGTTGCTACAACCATTCATGATCTACAGATAGTTGATAGAATACCGCTGGAGGAACACGATTTGACCGTTGATATAATAGCTACTCCTACGAGGATATACTATGTAAAGCCTAGACCACCCAAACCATCGGGAATTCTGTGGGAGGTTCTTGGAGATAAAAGAGAACTACCTATTTTCAAGGAACTGCTTAGGATGAAGAAAAATAGCCTTAGGTTTTAATTATTAAATAGCATATACTCTCCATTAGGGTGTAAATGTTTGGGTATGGACTACAATGAATTACTAGCTAGAGTTCGTACGATCGTAAATAAATATCTCGAAGAAGTTTTAAATGAAGTTTTAGATGAAGCTAAGAATTATGGTTTAGAAGTTACTGATCTACCATTTATAGCTAAAGATTTCACTCTTCGAGGAGGTAAACGATTACGAGCATATCTAGTCCTACTTGGATACTGGTGTCGTGAATGGGGGTTACCGGTTGAACATATAAAACCATTACTAGCTTCTATCGAGTTTCTTCAAAGCTATCTATTAGTTCATGATGATATAATGGATCAAGATACAGTTAGACGTGGAGGACCAACTGTTCACGTATGGTTTAGAGATAAATGTAGTGAGAAGAATCTATTAGGTGATTGTATCCATTATGGTGTTTCACAAGCAATAATTACTGGTGATTACCTAGAATCTCTAGCCGTAAATATGTTTTCACGTTTAAACTTACCATCTAATACACTATATAAGCTACTAGAGACCTATACGAAAGGGTTGAGAACAGTATCTTATGGACAATATCTCGATGTATTATTGTCAATGAAGCCTCTAGAGCAGGTTAGAGAGGAAGATGTATTGTTGGTTCATAAATTAAAGACTTCATCATACACAGTAGAGTTACCTTTACATCTAGGAGCTATTGCTAGTAATAGATATAGTAATGAATTACTAGATGAATTATCGAGATACGCTATACCAGCTGGTATTGCTTTTCAGATGAGAGATGATATACTAGGATTATACGGCGATCCCTCTAAAACCGGTAAACCTGTTGGTAGTGATGTACGTGAAAAGAAAAAGACGTTATTAATTGTTAAAGCATATGAACTAGCTGATCATATTGATCGCGAATTTCTGAATGAGATATATGATAGAAAAGATCCTAGAGATATAAGTGAAGAAGATATTTTGAGAGTACAAGATATTGTTAAGAAGACTGGTAGCTATGACTACGTAGTAGAAGTTATGAAGAGAGAAACTAGTAAAGCATTAGAGGCTTTGAGAGAAGCAGTATTGATTAATCGAGAAACAAAAGAAGCTCTCAAATGGTTATTAGAACTATTTATTAGTAGGGAAAAATAACTATAAACTCGGTGTATAGTGATTGGGTGGTAGGAGAGGAGAAGTTGAGAAATGGCTTCGTAAAATATTCTTTGGTGGTAAGAAAGAAGATTATATAGTCTTTGTTAGATTCCGTACGAATAATGGTGAAGAATATAGACCTTTACCAGCTAGGTTTATAGACGATATTCGTAGAGGCTATATAATTGTAGGTGAAGACATGATCCCTTTTCATAGAGTTGTAGAGATTAGGAGTATTGATGGAAAAATAGTTTATTCAAGGATTAAAAATAAAGAATAACCTTTAAATCCATCCTCTCAACTTCATAGCCTTAACCACACGATCAACCGCAATAGCGTATGCAGCTGCTCTCATCGGATACTCACTATATTTCTTCTGCCACTCATCAAATACTAGATTGAAGTTTCTCGTCATGATCCTATCTAGTCTTGATAATGCTTCTTCGTCCGTTAGCCAACAACCCATACGGTTATGACTCCATTCGATCCAGCTCATAGTCACTCCACCAGCATTAGCTAGGATGTCTGGAATCACAACTATTCCTTTATCGTGTAGGATCCTATCTGCTTCAGGCGTCGTTGGTCCGTTTGCACCTTCACTGATCACCTTAGCTTTGATCCTTGGTGCGTTCTTGTCTGTGATCACGTTTTCTATTGCAGCGGGTATCAGTATATCTACGTCTAGTTCTAGGATTTCTTCGTTACTGATTAATTTAACCTCTCCCTTTCTATATTCGCGGACGGCGCCAGTCTCTGCCTTTACCTTCATTACCTCTTCAATATTTAATCCATTCGGATCATATATTCCTCCCTTACTATCACTAACAGCAACTACTTTAGCACCCCACTCGGCCAAGTATTTAGCCGCATAACTACCCACATTACCAAATCCTTGGACAGAAACAGTTTTACCTTCAATTCCACCAAGTATACGTTTAGCTGCTTCACGAGCAGCTAATGCTACACCATAACCAGTAGATACCATACGTGCATATAATCCACCGATCTCAACGGGTTTAGCAGTTACAACACCCCAAGCATTATAACCAACAATCTTACTGTATTCATCGAAATACCAAGCCATAGTCTGTGGATTAGTATAAACATCTGGAGCCGGAATATCAATGTCTTCACCAACCTCTCTGGCTATTGCCGCAAAATACTTACGGCTCAACTCCTCGAGCTCGCGTTGACTCAACTGCTTAGGATCAACTCGAACACCACCCTTACCGCCACCATATGGTATCCCAGCTAAACTATTCTTCCAAGTCATCCACATAGATAGTGCTACTACTTCTCCAGGTGTAACGTTAGGACTATAACGTATTCCTCCCTTATAGGGTCCTCTTGCAGAGTTATGTTGTGATCTCCAGCCTAAATATACTTCAATTTTACCATTATCTCTCCTAACAGGTATCTTTACTTGTACTAGTTTCTCTGGATGTCTTAGAACCTCAACGATCTCATCGGGTAAACCTAGTATAGAGGCTGCTTCTTTCAACTGTTTAACAGCCATTTGATATGTAGGGTCTTTCTCATATAGAGATGCATATTCTTCTGTCATATCTAAACACCCCGTCTATAGACATTATAGACATATAGTTGGTTAAGGTATATATGTTAATCGTATAGATATATACATTCATGTCAAATATGTGTATGTAAAGCCAATATATACATATATGAATATAGATTAGAGGGGAGAACACTATCCCACAGAATCAGCCCTCACACGGTTCTTCACAGCAAAAAGCTCTGCACCGAAGTCGTTCATCACTCTATTCTAAATTATTATATTATACCTATCTAATAATAGCTTAGCCTTGAATAGTAGAGGTGTATTGTTTTGAAAGAAGACATTGTGTTCGGACCAGTTCCGTCACGTAGACTAGGTTTAAGTCTCGGCATTAATAACGTATATTCTAAATATTGTAGCTACTCATGTATCTATTGCCAGGTCGGTAGAACAGATCATCTAGTTATTAAGAGAAGGAAATTCTATGAACCATTAAAGCTTGCAAAGAAGGTTATCAAGGAGGTAAAGAGAAAAAATCCAGAAGTCATAACATTTGCGCCTAATGGCGAGCCTACACTGGATGTTAATTTAGGTGTTGAGATAGAGTTGTTGAAGAGGGATATTAGTAAACCAATAGCTATATTAACAAACTCTTCACTACTCCCACGTGAAGATGTATATAGTGATCTAATGTTATTTGATATAATCTCATTAAAACTGGATACAGTTGATAAGAATACTTGGAAGAAAATAAATAGACCCCATCCTAAACTAGATCTAAGAGATATACTCAATTCTATAGAGGATTTCGCAAAAGAGTATAGAGGTAAATTATTGTTTGAAACTATGATCGTTGAGAATGTGAATAATAATACGAGAGAGTATAGAGGTATAGCTAGATTCTTATCCAAACTTAGATTCTATAAGGCATATATTCAATCACCGATCAGACCTCCAACCGAAAAATGGGTTAAACCAGCCAGTGAAGAAGATTATTTGAAAGCATATCAAGTATTTGTTGAAGAACTTGGTAGAGATAAGGTAGAATTGCTAATATCACCAGAACCGAGTAGTTTTATATTCTCAGACAACCTAGTATACGAGATAACTAAAACTATATACGTGCACCCAATAAGGATTAATCAGTTGAAAGATATAGTGGAAGAGAGGGGTATAGATCTTGATAGTGTTTTAAATGAGCTAGTAGGTAAAGGGATCGCTAAGATAATAGATTATAATAGAGAGAAATTCTTAGTTCCAAAGACTAGAAAATAAACATTACTAAAACGGTTATAGGATTAAATACTAGCTTTCCCATAGAGGTAAAGATATATCGAAGAACTAGTTAATCCTATATAATTAAGGGTGATATATGATGAGATATGCTGTTATAGTAATTGATATGCTTGAAGAATTTGTTCATGGAAGATTGAAAAGTCCTGAAGCAGAAGCGATCATACCAG
>NJDP01000092.1 GCA_002254665.1 Desulfurococcales archaeon ex4484_58
CCCGATCCCTTCACGAACCCTTACAGCTTCACCCCAACTATGATATGGTATACTCCATCCAGGTTTTACAGCTTTTCCTACAGCTAATAACTCTTTAGTACTAGAATCTAATACTAGTACTTCATCCCCCGGCCTAATATCGGGGTCAGATAATACTACATGTTTAGTAAATACATTACCTCCCCTCTTAATGAATTCACTATAATTTGGATTAATATATACCCTCATATAGGGATGAGGCAGTATCTCATTAAGTCTCCTACCAGATAATATGTGAAGTATAAACCTATGATCACCTGCTCTCAACGATAAATAAACTTTATTTTCTAACAGTAAATACCTAATTTTCTGTGTTGAAGCACTTACAACGATAAATATATTGTCTGGTATTAACTTTTCACCAACTCCTCTAAACTGTAGATCAGCTATTCTCCTAAGCTCTATTAATTCTCTTCGAGAAGGTTTTCTTTTAATCAAATCCATCTAACCCTACATCTATAGATTAGAAAATTATGTTTTACTGGAGTATATACATACTATAATCTTGCCTCTTATAAATATTACCTAAACCTCTAACCTCCCTCTTACCCATAACTTTTCTAACAGCTTTCAAGAAATCATCCATAACAACTTCCCTCCTATTGTCTCTAATAGCATAATAACCAGCTTCTGTAACAATAGCTTTAATCTCTGCTCCACTAGCACCCTCAGTCATACGTGCTAACTCCATTAAATCTACTTCGGATGAGATCTTCATTTTACGTGTATGCACCTTGAATATTTCATATCTACCCCTAAGATCCGGTAATGGGACTTCAATTAATCTATCAAACCTACCCGGCCTCAATATAGCTGGATCCAATATATCAACTCTATTAGTAGCAGCTATCACCTTTACTCTATCAAGTGGTCTAAAACCATCTAGCTCAGCTAATAATTGCATTAATGTCCTCTGAACTTCTCTTTCACCGCTAGTCCCGATATCTAGTCTACGTGCAGCAATAGAGTCTATTTCATCGATAAAAACTATAGATGGAGCTTTTCTACGAGCAAGACTAAATACTTCACGTACAATCCTGGCACCTTCACCAATAAATTTCTGAACCAACTCACTACCAACAATACTTATAAACGTAGCACCAGCTTCATGTGCAACTGCTTTAGCAAGTAATGTTTTACCACAACCCGGTGGGCCATAGAGGAGTACTCCTTTCGGAGGTTCAATACCTATCTCTCTGAAGAGATCCGGGTTTTTTAATGGTAATTCAACAACTTCTTTCAATTCAAGGATCTGCTCATGCAATCCCCCAATATCATTAAATGATACATTAGGTTTTTCTATCACTTCCATCGATGAAACATATGGATCCTCGTATTCAGGGAGAACTGCTACAATGGTTGAACCCCTCTGATTTAATGCAACATGTTGTCCTGGTCTAAGTTTTTCGCGTGACACGTTACTAGATATATTCACTATCAGATTGGGGCCAGTAGTGCTTTTTACTATAGCTCTATTATCATCCAATAGCTTCACTACAACAGCTTCTATTAATGGGGTAGATAATAGTTTCTCAATCTCTGCACGATAATATCTAATCCTCATAATTAATTTCTCTCTCTCGATCTCTAACTCTCTAACTCTAGATTCTAATGCCCTAATATAATCAATATCCATTTCACCAGCTTCATCAGCGTCTCTAGAATAGCTACTCATAAGTATCAACTCCAAAATGATATGACTATTAATAGCCCTAAAAACCATAGTATTAAATAGCACTACAATATATTTCCTAGATAGAGGGAGGAAATATTGCCTTGTTACTGTGAAATATGTGGACGTGAAATAGCTGATGAAAAACTTTGTAAAACAGTAGTACTAGATAATGCTGTTATAAAAGTGTGTCCTCAGTGTTATCAGAAACTAGTTAAACAAGGAAAAGCTAAATTGTATCAAGAAAAACCAATCAAAACCACGACAAAGACTAAGGAAAAGAGATGGGTAAAAACAAGTGTGCCGAAGAAAATGCTTGAAACCATGTATGAGGTCGTAGAAGATTATGCCGAGAGAATACGTAAAGCTAGACAAAAACTTGGATGGACACAAGCAGTTCTTGCACAAAAAGTACGTGTGAGCGAAAACGTTATTAAGAGAATAGAAAGTGGGAGATTAAAACCGGGAATAGAGTTAGCCCGTAGACTAGAAAAAATTCTTGGGATCGTATTGTTGGAGCCTATAGTAGAAGAACAAACTAGTTATAGTTCAAGTGAAGAAGATTATCTTACTATAGGTGACCTAATAAGGGTGGATAATGAAAAATAGTTTCTCCAGAAATAAATGTGGATAAACCATGAATAAAGTATTAGTTGTATTACCACATAAATATAAGTATTACTATGAAGAAGAGTTAAGTCTAGTTAAAACTATTTACAAAGATATAGTAGATCGCATCATAGTTAAAAAACCAAATCCAAAATTCTATATACCATATAATAGAATCGAAAAAATAAAGGATATGGATATCGATAAAATCATAATAATGGATCGAGTTAAACCTACCCAAATCATAAATATTACTCGTGAGACAGAGAAAGAAGTTATTGATCGTGTCCTATTAATACTTGAAATATTCAATTTACACGCTGGTAGTCTAGAAGCTAAACTACAGATCGAAATGGCTAAATTAAAACATCAACTACCATTAATAAAAGAAGCAATTAGATACGCTAAACTGGGTGAGCTCCACGGATTCCTTGGAGCTGGTAGATATGGATACGAGAAATACTACACAATGATGCGTATGAAAGAAGCTAAGATGAGGAAGAAACTAGAGAAACTGAGAAAAACACGTATGCTACATAGAAAACAAAGAACAAGACTCGGATACCCTCATATCGCGATTATCGGTTATACCTGTGCAGGTAAAACAACATTATTCAATAAATTAACTAAAACAAATAAACCAGTTGGCCCAGAACCTTTTACTACATTATCTCCGAAATCAAAGAAAATCTATTTAGGAGATAAAGAAGCTATAGTTACTGATACAGTTGGGTTTATAAGGGATCTTCCACATGAGATCATAGAGGCTTTCTACGCTACATTAGAGGAGATTAGTAATTCAGATATAATAGTACATGTTATAGATATATCTAAAGATGAAAATAGTGTCTATAAGGAGATAATAGAAGCAAGAAGGATATTATCAAAGATAGGTGTTCATGGAAAACCCGTTATTCTCGCGTTGAACAAAATAGACTTATTGAAGGATATCAATGGAAAAATTAGGGAGATCAGCAAATACCGCGCATCAAATGAAGTAATAATACCTATTTCTGCATTGAAGGATATAAATATTGATCTTTTAAAACATGTTTTGAAAAAGATATTGGAAGGAAAAGAAATTGGTAAAGATATATGTTCTAAGGTATGGGCATAGGCCTAGCAGAGATAAACGTATAACTACTCATGTAGCTCTTGTAGCTAGAGCTTTTGGTGCACATGGATTTATATTGAGTAATGTAAATGACGATACTGTTGTCAACTCGTTGAAGAAAGTTGAAGAAAGATGGGGTGGTTCGTTACACGTAGAAACCGGTGTTAATCCATATAGTTATGTGAAGAATTGGAAAAGGAATCATGGTGTTGTTGTTCATTTAACAATGTATGGAATCCACATTGATGAGATTATAGATGAAATTCGGAACACTGATAGGGATATACTGGTTATTGTTGGCGCGGAGAAAGTTCCTCGGTTCTTCTATGAAGAAGCAGACTATAATGTAGCAATAGGTCATCAACCACATTCGGAAGTAGCTGCTTTAGCTATTTTTCTAGATAGATATTATAGGGGGAGAGAATTACATTTATCATTCCCTAACGCAAAGATAATAATAGAACCTTCACCAAAAGGTAAAAAGGTGCGAGTAATTGGTGAGAAAGAGAAAAAGGAAAGAAGAACAAAAATTCAAACTCGATAAGAGAACACAGTATTATCTAAATACTTTAGTAGATATTATTGGTAAAATGTATGGTGATACAGCACGTAAAGTTATTGAACATATAATTGAATCCGGTGGAAGTGCACCCGAAGAAACACTGGGAAGAGACGCTGGTGTAAAATCGAATGAAGCACGTAAAATATTACAGAAACTAGCAAATGAAGCGTTATTAACATGTAGAGGTAAAAAAGTAGGTGATAAAGTACTTCATTTCTGGACATTAAACCTTGATCAAGTAGAGGGTATATTGGTAAATAGACTTAAACGTACGAGAGAAAAACTAGAGACTCTATTAAAATATGAAGAAGAAAACATACTATATGAATGCCCAACCTGTGGTAGAAAATATACACTAGATAATGCACTCGATAATGATTTCAGATGTCCATACGATGACACTATATTAATGGAGACTAATAAAGAGGAGATTATAGAGCTTCTTAAAAAGAAAATTAAAGAGATAGATGATGAGCTCAGGAAACTAGGTGTAAGAGTAGCTTGAAAACTACATATAGATACATCGATATATTCTGTGGAGCTGGAGGTTTTTCTGAAGGTTTCCATTTAACTAATAGATATAAAGGAATTCTCGCAATAGATAATTTTAGGCCTGCCGCTTTAACTTATAAGACAAATTTTCCTACAACAAAAGTTTTAGTTGAAGATATTAAAAAGATCAATGAAGATATTTTAACTAATAATTTAGACGAAGAAATAGATGTAGTGATAGGTAGTCCTCCATGTGAACCATTCACAGGAGCTAATCCTAGACGTGAGAAAAATCCTCTTGATAGATTGTATAAGGATCCCATTGGTCAATTAACATTACACTATATAAGGATCGTTGGTATATTGAAACCTCGAGTATTTATCATGGAAAACGTGCCTGCAATCATGGATAATGGACTTAAACAAGCTCTAATCAGAGAATTCAAGAGAATAGGGTATCCAAGAATACACTTCAACAAGTTAAAAGCTGAAGACTATGGAACACCTAGCCATAGATTGAGAGTATTTATATCTAACATAGAGATAAAACCTCATCCCGGTAAAAAGAGAATACCAGTTAAAGATGCTTTGAAAGATCTACCGGAGCCCGGTGATTATCCATTTAATCATAATCCACCACCACCATTACCCATTAAGAAGCTTAAGAGAGTTGAGAGACTAAAATGGGGTGAAGCATTAATATTTTATCAAGGTGCTAGGAGAAACTTACCAAATCTAATAAGGCTAGATCCAAATAAGATAGCTCCTACGGTACTTGGTAGTTCTAGGTTTATTCATCCATTTGAAAATAGATTACTAACTGTACGCGAACAAGCTAGATTAATGGGTTTTCCTGATCAATTCGTTTTTATAGGAGGTAGAGATGAACAATATAATTTAGTTGGAGAAGCTGTACCTGTCCCATTAGCATATGCTATAGCGTCATATATAGTGGAGAAACTTGATCAGGGGGAGGTATAATGCGTTACGCTATATTATATGCACCATCGAGTGTACAGAAAGTACTTGATTTCATAAAAACCATATATGTATTCGAAGATTTTATACCAGTCATAGTCAAACCTATTGGTGCAGGTGCACAGATTGGTGTTCCGGAAGCCTATAAATATGCTTATAGAATAGGTAAACCATTAATTATATTACCAGGGCTCACAGATCTTAGAGAAACACTACATATAATTAATGGATATTATCTAGCTCCTCACGGTGAAGAAATAGAGATAGATGAGATAATCAAGAAAGATCACTATGCTTTAATATTTACGAGTGAAGGAAACGAACCAAGCAAAAAAGAATTAACAGGTATAAGGATCGTTAAAGTAAAAGGTATACCTCCAGAACTCCCCACTCCCTCTCTAGCCGCGATCCTACTTTATCTCATTAAGCAACACTAAATTTACTCTAGATACCATGTAGCATATGATATTTTAACTTCCTTACTTACTTCATCAAGTAATCTCCAATCTTCATAGCTTAAACGCCAATCTACACTACCAACATTATCCTCAACTTGTTCTGGGGTTTTCGCGCCCGGTATGGGAACTATTACTGGACTATACATGATCAGCCAATTCAGAACTATTTGTACTGGTTTCTTGCCATATTTCTCACCAAGCTCATTAAGTACTTCTAATACTTTCTCGATCTGTTCAAAGTTTTTAGGGTGAAATACCGGATCATTTCCACGAATATCCTCGAATTGTGGTAGATTAGATAATCTATATTTACCAGTTAACGCACCCTTAGCTAATGGGCTCCATGGAAAGAACGTTAAATCATTCATTTCAGCATATGGAATAAGTT
>NJDP01000021.1 GCA_002254665.1 Desulfurococcales archaeon ex4484_58
TGTACCAGCTGCATGAGCTAATTTATCTAGTTGTTCAATAATAGCTTTCTTAACCTCGGGATGAGTCGGGTACCCTAGATTATTTACACTAATAGCACTTGAAAAATCTAGATAGCGATTACCATCAACATCATAAAGCCAAACACCTTCACCACGCTCGATCACTAGCGGTAAATGTTCTGGATCATGGGTACTAGTAGCCACATATTTATGGTGTTTATCAATCCACTCCCTAGCTTTAGAACCAGGTGATCCCGGTGTAATCTTTATTTCAGGTTTCATATAGTTAATCACCAATATCGAGTTAATTATTGTATGAAAATAAATGTATTTTGTCTAAAGAACAATTATTACCTAGGGTGTATAGGTTTTGGATAGTATAACCAAGAAAAATATCATGGTTCACGTCAGTTGTAGATTAAATAATAGATACTGTGGATTATGTTGTTATGATACACAAATGATCCTGTTACCAGAGGATATAGATGATATAGTAAAGCTTGGATATAAACCTGAATACTTCATTGATCTATCAACAGATATACCGAGATTAAAGAATATAAATGGACACTGTGTATTCTTAGATCCAACCAATAATAAATGTATGATCTATGGGTCCAGACCATTAGGTTGTAGACTATACCCATTAATATATGATCTAGATAGAGATGAAATATTAGTTGATAACTTATGTCCTAGAGCTTATGAAGTAGATAGTATAGAATTAAATGAGTATAAATGGGTTTTCCAATATATAATTAGAAGGATAAAGGATTATAGAATGGATAAAAAATCTTTAAGATCATCTTCTAGGTAGGAATTTAGATAATAATTGTATGAATGGTGGTAGAGAACGTGTTTGTACAAGTAATTTACCGGGCCCTTTAACCTCTATAACGATCCCCTCTCCACCTAGTATAGTTGATTTTATACCACCGAATTTACGTAGTTTCCACTCCATCCCCTCTTCCATAGCTACAAAATGATAATTATCAACTATTATTGATTCACCAACCCCGAGATCAACTTCTTCTATTCCACCAAAAGCATTAACCCATACACCACCAGTCCCCTCAGCTTTTAACCATACAACTCCACCACTAGTAAATATTCCTTTGAAACCCCTCCAACCAATAGTTAATTCCAAATCACCATGATGAGCTAGATAGGATAAGTCTTGTATAAATAATGGTCTATCACGTACCTCGATATAAGCGATATCACCAGGTAATGCTGGTGAAAACCATAGCTCAGATGAACCTTTAGCTATATATGTATTTATGAATAGTGATTCACCACCAAAAACAGCTCTTTTCAATGCAGCTCCTAAACCGCCAGTATGCGTCTTGATCTCTATTGGTCCTTTCATTAAAACCATTGCTCCGGGTTCAGAGGTAACTGATTCACCTGGATCTAAATATACTTTTAACACAGAGTAAGAGGGACCTTTACTAACCTCCCATTTCAACTCTATACACCCAAGAATCTCTCAGTTAATGATATACTTTATCTAACTAACTATAAGTTTCTTTCTCGCCATAAACTACTAGAAATAATGAAGTAAGAACCATTACTGATACTAGTAACTTATAGTATCCTATTGTTTGATTAAAGAATATATAAGCAAGTATACCTGCTCCTATAGGTTCGCCTAAAGCTATAGATGTTATAGTTGTTGTCTTTACATGTTTCAATAAATAATTCATTAATGTATGACCACCAAACATTGGGATTAAAGCTAATAGTATAAAGTACATATATGTGATCACGCTATAGTTCAATAAATCTACACTATATAGTAAATTATATGTTAGAGTAGTGATCATAGCCGATAAATACGTTGGATAAACATATTCAAATAAACCAATACCTACACGACTCCTCAAATAACGACCGATCGTAAAATAAAGTGATGCAAGAAAACCAGCAAATAAAGCATAGGATACGCCGAGCAGGTCTAGGTCATAAGATAGTGATGGAAGATAATAGAGTGAAACACCAATGAAACCAATAACTAAACCAACTACTTGGATCAAGGAAATATTTTCACGAAACAATATCTTATCAAAGAATAGATTATAGAATGGATAAGTAACTACTAATAATGTACTTATAAATACCGGGATCATATAGAGACTCTCCATCCAAAAAACAAAGTGTAAGCCAAGAAAAACACCACTCAATAAACTATAGATATGAAAAACACTACTACGACGCAATAGTATAATAGGGGTTAGGAATACTATTGAAAAGAATAATCTCCAAAAAGCACAAACAGAACCAGGAGCATTAGTAAGTAACACCAATATACTAGCCATAGAAATAGATACAAGAACCACTAGATAATATAGTGAAAGCAGATATTTACTAAACATTCTATCACAAAAACACATAGTATTTAAACTATAGAAAATAAATCTTTAACCATTATACTTAATAAAAACCCAGGAAACCACGAGGGTAGATAATCCTAAGAACCAAGATATCTCCTCATAATTCTTTTAGTTATAGTTCTATTGATTCTAAACTACTACATAATATATCAGTTCTCTATTCTAAACCAGAGAATAAAGACCATGAAGAATAAAATCAATTGTTTATCAATAACTAAACTATCATTCCACGATATACGTAGTAGTCTAGATCAAATTTAGATAGAGTCATAGAATCTAGTCATAAAGCATTTGTTTTTGCCGAGAAACTAGGATATGTTAAGTTATTAAAGCTTTTACGAAAACTCTCTATTATGATTAAAAGAATGAAGAACAAATTAGTCGATGAAACAAACATGACAATAGAAATGTTCGTGTCAAACTATGATTTAATAGATTTGATCAGCTATAAGATAAGCATTATATAACACGAATTAAATACTCATATAAAAGACTACTTATTCGATGAAGAAACAATATCTACTACAATTGAAGAGATAAAAAAGGATCTAGAAGATTTGAAAAGTAAAAGTGAATTTGGAGTATAATAGTAACTATAGTTTCTTTATCAATGGGAAACCCATAATAGTCTGTAGATCCTTGAGTATTAGGAGAGAAACTATTACTAGTAATAATCTTGTATTTTTCTTAATATGATCTTTTTCATTAAGTATCGGGTGTTTCTCGTATAGTTTATTTATAGTCATACATAGAGTATTGGTATATTCTAGTATTTTATTTGGTTTTAATTCATTATATACAGTTAATAATGTATACGAATAGTTACTTAGTGTTTCTACTATGTTTTTCTCTTCTGTATTTAATATAATTTCTTTTTCTCTCAAATCCTCATATAGCTTTACAGCGTAGTTTCTTAATTTATCAATATTATCTAATGGTTCAAAACCATATGCTTTCCTCAATATACTCTGTAATCTAACAAATGTATATATGATCCAAGAACCGAGATCATAATCTTCGAGTCTACGTGGATCAAATACTAAAACCTTCAAAGGATCGGTTGATAATAATAGTGCACGTGTACATGCTATCCCTAATTTACGGAAAGCTTCTCTTAGAAGGTCTGGTTCAATCTTTAATTTTTTCTTACCAAGCCTCAATTGATTCTCAATATATTTCTCTGCTACGATACGAGTATAATCTTCTATCACTTCGTCTAATGTATAGTACTGACCCCTCCTACTACTCATCTTCATATTCTTTAAATTAACCATTTCGTATACAAAATGTACTAGTTTTTCAGCTTCATCTCTATAACCTATGAGGTATAATGTAGATTTAACTTGTCTCTGCTCACGTACCTGTTCAACAGCTATAACATTATATACTAGATCAGCTCCTAGATCCCTAAATTTATAGATTGAATACGCTACATCTCTCGTAGTATATAGTGTAGTCCCGTCACTTCTCCTCAATACAAAACGACCCGGTTGATCTTTTCCAAAAAGCTTAGCTATATAATCATGTTCTTTAGCAGCTCGATCAAGATCTATTATTAAAGCTTTATCCTCGAACAATGTATATGGTAATTTAGAGATCTTAGTCAATACCTCATCTAAATATTTACGTCCAGCTTCACCACTCTCCCAATCAAATTGATCAAATACTATATTAATCTTTTTAAGAGATTCTTTAAATCCACTCAGCACATCATTAGCTACTTCATGGAAAAACTTAGCTACCTCTTTATCCCCAGCTTCATATCTATACATAAGCTCTTGTACTTCATTCTCAACATGCTCAGGATCACTTATTTCTCTCTCTAAAACACTACATATCATTGGGTAGATATTACATAGACTAGTATATGCTCTACTATATTCTCTCTCCTCTTCATATATTGATTCATATTCTTCAAGAATTCCATTTAATTCATCGAGGAATTCACGTACACTATTTATTGTTTTATTTTCTCTGTTTTGTCTCTCTAAATAATCTCTAAGAACACTAGTAATTATATCAATTAATTCTCTAAATGAATGTTTCATTTTAAGTTTTGAATAAATATTATCAACTACAACATTTATCCTTAGTAGAGTATACTCTTTATTTTTACTCAATAACTCATCTAGTATAGGTTTATATTTCTCTATTATCTCTACGAATCTCTCCTCCAGATCATGGGCTTTCCTATATAGTTTCTTTTTCTCTAACAAAATATTTACTATAGCATAGATTATTCCATACCAGTGATCAATCTTTATATTACTTGGTTTCTTAACATTATTTTCTACTAGTTTACGATAACCATAAACTAGTAAAGCTACTTGTCTACCCATATCGTTTACATAGAAGTGTTCACTTACATTGAATCCTAGATATTTGAGTAGATTTGCAAATGTACTGCCTAACACAGAGTTTCTAGCATTACCTATATGTAGTGGGTGGATAGGATTAACACTTGTATGTTCAACTATAACTCTCCTACCACCACCAATCCTCTTCAATTTATCATAGAGTTTATAATCAAGAATCTCGTATACAATCCTCTTATATAATCTACTATAATCAATGTATACGTTTACATATCCATTAACATATTTAACATCATTAATGAAACATTTACCGATATACTCGCTATTCTTTATCAGATCAACTATCTTCTCTCCTAAAATCCTCCACTCATTCTTATCAATACCGTGTTTATAGAATAGTGGATGTAAAGCTATACCATAGTCTCCATATTCTGGATTAGGTGTTCTAGTTATTTTCAAGACTCCCTTATCAAAATATTCTTTCAACTGATCAATCGATATATTGAATACTCTATGTAATGAGTATGTAAATGTCTCTCTTAAACACTCGATAAAACCAATGTATTCTTCGCTAGACATGTATTCACCCACTTATAGCTACTATGTTTTCCAGAGAATATAGTTGGGTAATAGTTAAAAATAAATTACTTTAAATGATCAGGCCCGTGACCATCTTCATTATTCTGTCTAGGACGCCTTCATCATCTCATATTTTCTCTTTTATTTTTGAAACAACTCTAATATATTCTATTTTCGTATCTGGATACTGTCCTTTCTCATCTTTCTCATATTTCTTAACCATATCCCATATATTCAATAGTGCAACTGAAACACCGGTTAAAGCCTCCATCTCCACACCAGTTTTAGCGGTGGTTTTTACTTTTACAAGTACTTTTATCTTATCCAACCCTATGTAATTGAAAGATACGTCTACATGTGTAATCGGTATATTATGACATAATGGAAGTATCTCCGATGTCTTCTTAACCGCTTGTATAGCTGTGATCTTAGAAACAGTAAATACGTCTCCCTTCTCTATAAGTCCTTTCTTGATCAAATCAATTGTTTCAGGTTTTAACTTAATAACCCCCTCAGCTACTGCTTCACGATAAACCATCTCTTTACCAGTAACATCTACCATAGACAAAACCCATTCACCTACGAAACAGTCTCATCCAGTAGGATCAAGTATGGTTTTAGCTTCTCCGGTGTTTCACCGGGTTTAAAATATGGTTCTCTAATCTCTACTGCTTTTTTGAAGGCATTTATTAAACCTTGAGAGTCTCTCTCAATAATGTATCTATATGCATCGATTATATCGTCTTCTCTATAAATACAAGTTTTAATACCACCACTAGGAGTCATTCTAAGTCTAGTACACCTCATACATAGTTCAGGGTTACATATACCACGTATAACTGTTACTTCAATACCTGAATTTAACATGTATATTGGTCTAGATTGAAAATCTTTGATCTTTTTCTCAATACTATGTCTTTCCAAATAATCAATTATATCTTCTAAACCTACATGTAGTTTTCTCCAATCATCTGGTTTCATACCTAACGGGATCAACTCTATAATGTTTAGATCAAGACCATGTTTCTCAGCATAATTAATTATATTAAGGTATTCATCTTTATTCCATGTAAGTACTACATAGTCAATTTTTATCTTCAACCCATATTGTAACGCTTCTTCTATACCTTTCAATACATTCTCTAACCTACCACGTGTTATTCTATAAAATTTATCGGGGTCTAAACTATGTAGACTAACATTTAAGTGTTCAAGCCCAGAGATAACTAATCTCTCAGCATACTTATCTAGTAACGAACCATTAGTCACCATAGAAACTATTCCACCGGCTTCCCTTATCTCTCGAACTATTTCTGGAGCATCCGGTCTAACAAGTGGTTCCCCACCAGTAATCTTATAATACTTGATCCCCATGGGAACTACTGTCCTTGCAACAAAACCCCAATCACTAGGTGATAACTCCAATTCATAATCTCTACTTAAGCCTTCACGATGACAAAAAAGACAATTATGGT
This sequence comes from Desulfurococcales archaeon ex4484_58, assembly GCA_002254665.1. Classification (GTDB taxonomy): domain Archaea; phylum Thermoproteota; class Thermoprotei_A; order Sulfolobales; family Desulfurococcaceae; genus EX4484-58. The sequence continues at coordinate 6,763 of NJDP01000021.1, forward strand.
TACATCTACTAGTTATACTTATCCTTAAATGAGATACTGGTCTACCAAACCTATCTATTAACAAAATAATCTACACCCATTATTACTAACCCTTAATTGTCTTAATGATAGTTACTATAACTATGATCGCTGCAGCTATAAGCGCTAGATATACTATCAATAATACGTTAGGTGATATACCCCCACCTTCAGGCGGTGGAGAACGAATCTTTATCGGTGGTCTTGGTTCACCAGTTTGTGTTGTTGGTGGAGTTGTAGATGATGTAGGGGTGGTGGATGGGGTAGGGGATGATAATGATGGAGTAGATGTTTCATGTGCCCCTCCGATTGGGGTCGATGATGGAGTAGATGTTGGGGTAGATGTAGGTGTTGGTGGTGTATAGCTTCCAGTTATTAGTGTTAGTGTAGTCATGTTTACAATTGCTAACTTGTTATTTACTGGGTCATAGCTGTTAAGCATTTCATATTGTTCTTCACTAGAATTAGCCAATAGATCCATTACACGTGGTTGTACACCAACTTGTATAGCTTCATGATCGCCTCCTCCAATCTTCCATTCGCTTGCTTCAACCTGTACCTCTCTAACTCTATAACCATTCTCTGCATATCCATCATAACTAGCTATAAATACTGCATAGCTCCAATTACTTATATGCTCTAGATCAATAACTATTGAACTATCAACTTCAGCTATAATAACATTCTCATTTTCATTAGCATATACCTTAAATAGATCACCTTGTGGAATAGCGTTTCCATCATAATAGTATATAACAGGTAGTTGACCATCAGGTAACACTGGACTACCCCAATTACCATTAATCAATAACGCAAAATGCCACCCCGGAATAACTTCAACGTTTAATCCATAAGTATCAATACGTGTTGGATATGGAGCGGTTGTATGTACATAGATCTGTACATATTGGAGAGAAAATCCATTATTACCATTCCACGGATTATCCCCGAGATTATCAACGTAGACTTTAAATATAATAGTATCTCCAACATACCATACTTCAAATCTCTTCAGATCAAATGCTCCATTAACAAATACTTGATTAGTCGGGTAGATGTAGGTCCCTGTTCCATCATCATCCCCCAATGGATCATCCATCCCAAAACCCATCTGAGCCTCCTGCTGATAAGTAATCTCAAATTGAGAACTAGCAATAATAGTTAGTAACAGTACAGCTAATACTCCATATTTAAACATACGAATATATAACATAAGAAGTACCCCCATCCACAGACTCTAGATCATTAAAATCCTCATGGTAGTTAATAAATATTGATAATAGGACTGATGTATTGAGGTGGAAAATAGATTATTTCTCGAACGAACTTATTAACTCATTTATCTTTTTATAGAATCTACTCCACCACTCTTGTGCAGCTTTTTCTTTATTGAGAGCAAATTTTGAAGCCCATTCATCATTCCCATACTCTCTAGCCGCTTCACACATAAAATCTATGATCTTACTAGAATCCCAATATGCAGGATTAGCTCCAGCTAGATCCTGGTATTTAATTATTAATTTATATATCTCAAAATGTCTCTTTTCAAAATCCTCTATACCATAGAATTTAAAGATTTCCGGTAATACTTTCTCAGCCCATCCTCTATGGAATCTACATAACCCATTATTATCGATCCATAGCTCACGTAATGCTCTATTAAATGCTTTCTCAGCAAACTCTTCAGGTTCAAGAAATACCCCCTTATAAAGCGTCCAATATCGTCCCAGAATAGGTAATGGTGCAACCATACCCGGTGTCCAGTAATAATTCGGGGTAATATGTCCTTCTTCACCAAATAACGCGTATACAGGTAGATCACTGAATCTATATCCAACACTACGTATCCTATCCTCGTATAGTATATCTAATATCTTAGCAGCTGATCTTATTCCCTTATCACCGATCAACTTCAAAACCGGGTTACGCCCCCAAGCAATATTTTCTACCAATTGCAGAGCTATATCAGCATTATACCTGCTATACTCTACCCTATAATTATGCGGATCAAAATATGGTATACCAGAAACACCTACTTCTTCTGGTTTCAATAACCCCTTCTCTAAAGCATCAAATACAAAAGCTATTAGATTACCCATCTCTATAGCATCAAAACCATAAGCATCTACAAGCTCTACTACTCTCTGAACTTCATGTAAATCAAAAACGCCGATCATAGGTCCTAATCCATTATATGGTTCATAATCAGATTTATAACGTCCAAGTCTCACTTTTTTACATGCTAATGGACATGGTTCTCCACATGTTTTCCAAGCCTTAGTCTCAATAGCTTCTTTATTAAATGGCTCCCACATATACTTCATTATATAACCATGTAGTTTCTCCCTTAGATCAGCTGGTAAATAGATCATATTCCAATTAAACATTGGTGTATAGATTTTTAGTGATGGATAGTTACCGCCTAATGTACCTCCAGTATTTAGTTTAGGATCATATCTATACTTAGTCCCAGCCTCAATAACTTGTGTAACATATGGTTTATTAGTTAGTTTAATAAATAACTCGTTAATACTACGTGTATCAATTAATTCACGGGGTTTATCGGATCCACGATCAAATCTACCACCATACATTATAGCAGCTACTCTATGTGCTCGATAAAGAACACTTCCCGGACCACCACGTGCTGCGAAATCCTCACTACCCCAATCAATTTCTCCATGATGAAGAGTAATCGATGCTACAATACCCATACTCGTATACTTCGATGCAGGGCCGACTAATAATGTTCTACCATCATATTCTCTATAGAAACCACTATACTTATCGCTCAAGTATCTCTGTAACGCGTAGATCCCCTTTTCTCCATTATAGCCCCTCCATATATTGATCAATTCAGTCTCACTAATCCTTATATACTCTACTATAGGTTTACCATCACCCTCATCAAATATCTTAACTATAACTGGTTCATCAGCTTCCCCTATAACCACTATAGCATGAGCATTAACTCTGAATTGATAAGCAGCGCCACCCATAGAAGCTACATGTAAACCACGTGTTAGTGGACTTTTAAATACAAACGTTAATCTATGGACACCATATAATTTAGTCCCAGCTAATAATCCAGAACCAATAACTACAGCGTTATCAGGGTTATAGACTGGTTTCTTCCAAGTCATAAACCTATCCAGATGAAGCTTAACACCAAGTTCAACAGGACCCATCACTTCACTATAATTGAATTCCTCGATCCAATCCCTATTCTCACTAACATCTATGAATAAGACTCTATATTTACCATTGCTCAATAGAATCTCCCCAAATATACAATCTATAAATGTTCATAATAATATAAAGTGTAGTACACCTATATAAATTCTAACGTTTGATTAAAAACTGGAATGAGAGATTATAAATGATCCTTGATAATTTTTAAACAATCAATTAAATATCCCATAACTAGTTGGTAGTCTCTATAAACTATTGGATCCTTACTTTCCTAAACAGTATAGGGGCATCGATAATATTGTATCTCTCTATCGAACCAATACTAGATTTTTCCGGGTCCTCTATTTTAAACCCAAAACTATCAGCTACTTTCCTTGTAGCTTTAGGTATTATTGGATATAACATTAATGTAGCGAATCGAAGTGCTTCCAATAAATTATATAGGTCTTTATCTGGGCTCTTCTTTTCCCATGGTTTAACCTTATTTATGTATGCATTAGCTTCTCTCACCAGATCCATAACTGTATTTATTGCTTGTGCAACCTCGTAGTTTTCCATGTACTCTAAATACTTTTCCCTAGTATCATCGATTACTTTAACAAGTTCATCATTCAAACTCCTCTTATACACTATACCATTTAGCTTCTTTTTAGCTAAAACACCTAATCTCCTAACAAGATTACCGTAAGTATCGGCTAATTCACTATTATATATTGAATCAAACAATTGTGTAGATACTTCTACATCTTTATCCATATTAAATACACGCATCAAAATATATCGAACACCATCACTATCCTGGTATCTCTCGATCAAATCCTCGATAGCTATTACATTACCACTACTTTTACCTATCTTTAACCCACGACTAATCAAGAATGCATGTACAAGTAATTTTTTAGGTGGCGGTATATCTAGTGCTTTTAGTACAGAGAACCATATTGCTGTATGGAACCATAGTATATCTTTACCTATAACGTGATGTACATTACTCCAATACTTATTGAAACGTTCATTATCATCTAAATAACCAATACCACTAACATAGTTTAGTAATGCATCAAACCATACATATACTGTATAGTTTTTATCAAATGGAAACTCAACACCCCACCACACACGATCACTTGGTCTAGCTATTGATACATCTCTTAAACCCTCTTCTTTAACACGATTCAGTATCTCTATAGCGTATTGTCTAGGATAAACAATATCGCTATCACTTAATAATTTGATCAAATAGTCTTTGAATACACTTAACTTAAAATAATATGTATCTTCCTCGATCCATTCTAGTGGTTTATCATGGATCGGACAATAGGGTTTATCGTCTTTAACTATATACTCGCCTTCACTATAGAATTTCTCACAACTAACACAATACCATCCACTATAACGTGATCTATAGATCAACCCTTTCTCATAAAGTATAGAAACAGCTTTTTTAACAACCTCAACATGTTTAGGATCAGTTGTTCTAATGAAGTGATCATAACTTATATCGAGTAGTCTCCAATACTTCTTGTATACCTCAGCCATTTCATCAACTAAAACCTTTGGATCAACACCTTTCTCCTCAGCTGCTTTCTGTAGCTTCAACCCGTGTTCATCGTTACCAGTCATAAAGAATACATTACGACCTCTCAATCTATGATAACGAGCTAATACATCTGCATAGATTGTAGTATATGCGTGTCCTATATGTGGTGGTGCATTTGGATAATATATAGGTGTAGTTATGTATATTGTATCCACAACTATACACCGCTACATAACATTGTATATATCTTTACTAGATTTACTAAGAATTCATAAATATGATTTATTAATGAATAAATCTTATCCCTAACTCTTCAGATAATAGTCTAGTTTAGCAACATGTTTCTCTACTTCTCTCCTAGCGTACCAGATGAAGAAACGAAGTAATAGTTTTACTGGGAAGAGATATGGTTCTTTAAGATAGAATCTACTCATGATATCGTTAGCCCAATGAATAGTATGGTAGAAACACTTCAACATAACATCTACGTGTTCACGTTTCAAGCGATCACGTAGAAACCATTTATTCTTCTTTAAAGCACCCATTGGTACAAAGAACATTGGAACAATAATACTCCTATATGGTTTCAATCGATCAAGCAACTCTAGTGTTTTTATAAGATCATCTGCTGTTTCACCCGGAAATCCGAGTATGAGGGTAGCTGCTGGTACAATATGGTTTTCATGCATAATCCTAAAAGCATCCTCTACAACCTCAGGCCATTGCTCAATCGGGTATGGTGCAGCTTTAGCATACATTATCTTCTTAGCTAATTCTGGACTACCAGTCTCGATCCCTACCTCTACTCCTAAATATCTCCTATACTCATTATAGATTATTTCTTGTGTAAGTTTAGATACTAACTTATATTCGTCCTCAGCATATTTCATAGCAGCTAAGCTTGAATGGCTCCAGGCAAAGCCTCCCTTCTCACCAATCTCCTTCATGACCGCTTCATGTAATTTGATTAGCGGCTCTGGTTTAGGTTTTACACCATCAGCTCCATACAATAGTACATCTTCACTATGCAGTATAGCTCCACTAACCCCTCCACGAACATTTACACGTATCTCCTCTACTATCTTCTCAATAGGAATAAATCTTAGTGGACGTAGAGTTACACTACAGAATTTACATCCACGTGGACAACCCCTCATAATCTCAACAAGACCATTAACACTGGGAGCTTTAATTACAGGTATCTCATCTAAACTTGGAGAATCTCTCGGACCAACATAGATATAATCTGGTAAAGGTTCATTATTCAAAGCTTTCTCCACAAGATCAACGATCACACGTTCAACTTCACCATCAATAACCGTATCAACGCCCCACCTCCTCCAATAATCAAGCTCCCAAAGCCACTGCCAAGCAGCTGGTCCTCCAGCAATAAACCTAACACCTTTCTCCTTAGCTTTAATTACAACCGGGCTCTCCATCAATCTTCTAAAACTAATACGGTTAATAGGCTCTTTACCAGTTAAACTCCACCACTCACTACTGGGGGGGCCGTAAGCGAAGAAGTCGTGATGACCAAACATCAATACTTTCATAGTATCTAGATGTTTATGTAAATGATCGGGATCTATTATAGCTGCTTTAAAACCAGCATCTATAAGTTTAGCCTCAACCTTCCTCATACCATAAGATGCTTCTCTAGGTCTCCCCTCACTATCAACTTTAATCTTTGGAGATGAAAGCCATAACCAGAGTTTCTCGGGGATCTTTATAGCTGGGCCCGTGGCTATAAAACCAAGAAATTCTTTACCATGATGATTACTCATCATTGTACGATCAGTTGTAAGTACAACTTCATATACCATAATCATCGTCACCTCTAACTATACAGTATATACTTTGATACCTAAACTCTCAATTTCCTTTACTAAATCAGTCTCCCTCTGTGGAGCAAAAACAATTAATTCTCTCTTCTCCGAGATCATGTGATCTAGGAATTCTTTAAGTTTCTCGTTCGACAAATTATAGTATCTTAATGTAATTGTATAAGAAATATTCTTTTGTAACACACTCCTAAAATATTCTATATATAATGGTCTATCTAGATCAGTAAAGACGTGAAAAATAATTCCACGTTTACCCTTACTAGCTAGGAAGGTTGTTGTTTGAACAAATACTTTATCGATAAAATCTTGATCAACCCCTTTCTTCAAAATAACTATAACGTCCAATACATTTTCCTCTAATACTTTAAGAAAACTAACCATTATAACCACCCTCTAATTCTCTAAGAACTTCTTCGAGTTTATTCGATAATCTATTCAGTATGGGTCTGATCTCCTGATCAACTAGGGTATGCGATACACTATTAACCATAGCTTTAAGGTTTTCGAGATGCGATCTTAAGAGCATAATAATGCTCTCCTTCCTCGCTGTATAGATGATTTTCTTCTTAGACCTAACCATACTTATTAATCCATTAGCAGCCAATATTTTTAAATGAGGTGATAAATGGCTTTTAGCATAACCAGTTTTCTTAGCTAATTCAGATAGAGATAATGGTGTAGTCTCTGAGATAAGAACGGCTAAGGCAGTTGCAGCTACACTAGGCATTCCTAGGTATGTAAGTAGTTGAACTAATGCCTTAGCCATATAGATCACCATAGATCATTACAAACTAAATGAAAAAATATACAATTATCAATATCTTTTAAACTTATCCAAAACGATATATAGTATTTTCGATATATAAATATAATCGCATAGATATTAAATAAATTAGATTGTTATTATATTTAAATAACTATATCAATTAACTATATCAATAAATATCTTTGTTAGCGTATATATGATGTTTATTACGAGAGTGAAATAGATAGTAGCGTTTAAAGGATATATTTTTACCCTTACTTTAAATATAGACTTATTAGAGGGATTGGATTTATGGTTAAATCAATAATTTTTATAGAAAAGATCTTGTTGTTTATAGCATTAATACTAAGTATATCATCTATTATCTATGCTTTAAATACCACTACATATCCCGAAATAAAAACAATTACACAGACAAAGACTATCTATAGAGAAAATACTAGAACTATTAGTTTGTGGAAAACAAAAGAGATCACATGTACATTTAATATAACAAAAACAGAGAGAACTACTGAAACTATAACAATTGTTCTCGAAAAAGAAACAACTATTCATGTATTGGAGATAGAGGATATAATATTATATCGTAACGTATACGTGATTGAAGAAACTACATATATCTATATATATGTAATGTTCTCTATTACAAACATAGGTACTCTCCCCGTTAAAATAACTAATATAACTGTCGATGATCTACCATTATTTGGTTTTACACCTATTAACATAGACCCCTTTACAACATATACTGGAAGCTATCCTATAATTCTAAACCCGGAAACCGGGGAGACGCGAATACCATATGATCCCAAGTGGAACCCTTCGACTGAACATAAAGTTAAGATATATTATCAAATATATGGTCTTAGTAAAGAATACGTTCTATCTACTAAAGCTATAGTATTGTAAAAAACTTCATTAAATCTCTCAAATAATTAGTATTGAGAAATAAATACGTGTTTATTACTAAGTTTCAACTTATTTATTATTTGGTGGGAAACATGAAAGCATATGTATCAATCGATATTGAGGGATTACCAGGTATAGCGTCTATAACTATGGTTACGCCTACACGATCACAATATAGTAGAGGATCAAAGATTATGACAAGTATTGCTAAGGAAATAGCTAATTTATTGTTTGAGAATGGTTTTGAACGAGTAGTTATTGCTGATAGTCATGGGTATATGACAAATATTGATTACCTAGAGATGCCCCGCGGTACAAGTATAATTCAGGGTTATCCACGCCCTTACTCTATGGTTTATGGTCTTGATAAAGACTTTGATGCAGCATTATTCATCGGATACCATACAGCGGCTGGAACCATTCATGGATTCCTAGATCACACCATGAGTGGTAGAGTATTCCATGAAATAATAGTTAATGGTATCCGTGCAAGCGAGTATTTATTAAATGCTTTATATGCTGGTGAAAAGAATGTTCCAGTTATACTTGTCGCTGGAGACGAGTATTTGAGGAGTGATGTCCAAAAACATACTCCATGGACTGTATTTATTGATCTAAAGAAAGGGATTACACGATATGCAGCTAGATTTGATAGTTATGAAGAAGTAATTGATAAATTGAGGAAAGGGGTACAGATCGCTATTAATAGGCTTAAACGTGGTGAAGCAAAACCATATACATT
>NJDP01000093.1 GCA_002254665.1 Desulfurococcales archaeon ex4484_58
TTTATTAAGTTTACAGTATTATTTGCTATAGCATTGATCATCGTTGGTATTATTATTCCATAAAAACTAGTGTGGTTTAGCAGGGAATACCGTGAATCCAGGGTAATATGGTTTTTCAAGCGAACGCTCTATCTCCAACAACCTATTATATTTAACTGTTCTCTCACTTCTCGCTGGTGCACCAGTTTTTATTAAACCAGTTCCAAGCCCAACAGCTAGGTCGGCTATACATGGATCCTCTGTATCTCCGCTTCTATGACTAATGATAGCTTTATAATTGTTCCTAAAAGCTAATTTGACAACTTCAATGGTTTCGGATAAAGTACCTATCTGATTAACCTTAACCAGTACAGCGTTACCAGCACCTATACTAATACCTTTACTTAACCTCTCAGGATTAGTTGTGAATAGATCATCTCCAACGACGAGGACCTTATTACCAATGTTTTTAGTTAATTCAACGAATCCTTCAAAATCCTCTTCATACAATGGATCCTCTATACTAACTATTGGATATGCATCAATTAATTCACGGTATAATTCAATCATTTCATCACGGCTAAGCTCTTTCTCCTCAACACGATAAACGTTACGCTCCTCTATGTATAGTTGAGAAGAAGCAACATCCAAAGCTAATGCAACTTCAGAGCCTGGATCATAGCCTGCTTCACGTATAGCTTCCACTAATAGATCTAGTGCCTCACTAATATTTTCAAGTGGAGGAGCATATCCTCCTTCATCTCCTACATTAATAGCTGATAGACCATAACGGTTTTTAAGAATATTTCTAAGAACATGGTATATCTCAACACTCGCTCTCAAAGCTTCACTAAAACTATTGAAGCCTGCTGGAACGATCATGAATTCTTGAAAATCAAGTTTATTCCCAGCATGTACACCTCCATTTATGATGTTAAGCATGGGTACTGGTAAAGTATTAGCAGTATATCCACCTAAATACATATATAAGGGTATTTCAAGAGTTGATGCAGCTGCTTTAGCAACAGCTAAACTAGTAGCTACTATAGCGTTACCACCTAATCTACTCTTATTAGGTGTTCCATCTATTTCGATCATCTTATGATCGATTTCCCATTGCCTCCTACTATCCATATCCTTGATCGCCGGTCCAATCACTTTATTAACGTTCTCGATCGCTTTTGAAACACCTTTACCCCCAAACTCTTCTCCCCGATCACGTAGTTCTACAGCTTCATGTTTACCAGTAGAAGCGCCGCTCGGTGCATAAGCTATACCTACACCTAAACCCTGAGTAGTCACTCTCACTCCAACCGTTGGATTACCACGTGAGTCTAGAACCATAAATCCATAGACACCCCTTATCTTAAATACGTCATCATAGATAGTTGTATAGAGAGTATAACCCACAGCATAGACACCCCAGAGCATGTGGTGGTAACTTGTTATATGTATATACGTTAATTGCTATGGGGATTATATGGGTATTGATAACATTATGGTTTCAAAGTAAGATAAAGAAGATGTGGTTATACACATTATTCCCAACAGTAATATATTCAATAGCGTTGATGAAATACATTAATACACAATACATATACGTAGTGGCACTAGTAGTATTGATCACCACGATATATTTCATCATCGAGTATCTAAGAGGATTCAAATATAGAGACACATTAATAATACCACTAATATTAATAATTACAGTAATAATCTTGGAAGCTATTAAGGGGTAAAATAAAATGCCTAGAAGAAAAAGAGGGAAAGAATGCCCGGTCTGTGGTTCAACAGATATAGAGGTTGTTAAGTCATGGCAACTAGTATCCCCATTACCCGATAGGTATGGAAGGATAACAATTACTGTTATGGGTGTCATGAAGTGTAGGAATTGTGGACATCAATGGAAAGGTGTTGTTAGTAAATTAAAAGTTGGTGGTTCAAGTGTAGAGATTGAGGGACGTGAATTAAAGGAGGAAAAAGAGGAGAGGAGAGTTAAAGAAATTGTTCTGGATCTAGAAGATTTAGAAGAAGATGAAGAATAACTAGAGGTTTAAATATAGTCTTGGATCCCTCAAATATGCTGGGAAAGCTTAGAAAGAAAGAATCTATAATAAAGATTCTCGGACTCTTACTTGTAATAATTATTGGTTTGAACATGAAAAATATCTTGGCAATAGTGACTGGTTCTGAAACACCTATAGCTGTTGTCCGTGGATATAGTATGTATCCTTTACTGAGAGAAGGGGATCTAGTCTTTGCATATAAGCCGAAACCCGAGGATATACATGTAGGTGATATTATTATATACAAGGGTTTACGCGGAAACCTCGTTATACACCGGGTAATAAAAATACGCGTAATTAATGGGAAATATTATTACGTAACAAAGGGAGATAATAATCTTTTACCAGACTACTTAGAGTTCACTGGACCGGATAAAGCAGGGATACCATATGATAGAGTGGAGGGTCTTGTTATTTCAATAAATAACTCTACCTTAAAAATACCATATATAGGCTATTTATCAATATGGTATCATAGCCGCAGATAAGTTCGTGTTTTTAATGGATGATACGTATGAAGAACATTCTACTAACTGGGTTCACATACTATGGTTCATACTACTACAATCCAAGTGAAGAGGCTATTGAAGTATTTAATGAAACAATTTTCATGAAAAAATATAGAGTGGTCGGTGTTAAATTACCAGTATCCCATAGTAGAGCATCCAAGCTATTAATGAGGTATTTAGAGAAATATAAACCTGATCTGGTTATTGGTTTGGGATTATCTCCTAGGATAAGAGAGTTAGTTCTCGAACTAGTAGCTACGAATATAGTACACCATGAAACACCAGATATAGATGGAGAAACTAAATGGATCGAATACATAGAAGGAGAAGAATTGAAAGTACTACATACGAGGCTTCCCTATAAGGTTATATTGAAGGAATGTAGAAAAAAGAGAAGTCTACCGATAACAATAAATACTTCAATCGGTCAATACCTCTGTAACCATATAGCATATCTTATCCATAAATATAGCTGGAAAAAACATAAGATTGGAGGATTCATACATATACCCCCACATACTAGATTAGCGTTAAGAAATAAGTTAACAAATTATCAACCATTCAACACTATAACTGATACTCTAAAATGTATCATAGAAACAACTTTAAACACTATGATAGAAGAAGCTAATAGTTATCTCCCAAAGAAGAAATAGACATGGTGGTGGAGAATGTTTAGATTAATATATGGATATAGTGGTGGAGAATACGATGATTCCTTAGTGGAATTAATAAATAGATTTAATAGAGTAGAATACCCCGATGTTGGTAACCCAGTTAGTGTTGAGAAGTATCGGAGAACATGGTTTGAAGCTTCATGGTTTAAACCAAGCGATCTCTACTTATTCATTTTAGACGATAAAGTTGTAGGTTATCTTTATGCATGGATTTCTAGTGATATGTTACGTTCTCAGTTAGTAGTAGATCCTTTGTTACCATATTCCATTAAAGAAAATTTGCTTGATGAAATATTTAAATGGCTTCGTAACAAAGTCTTAGTGGAAGGAACTAATAATGTTGTTAGAATTAGAGCTGGTTATGAGTATAGGTTTCTACATAACTTTTTAATGAAGAGAGTTTCACCAGTCATCATAGATTATACTGCAACATTGATGAAGTTCGACCCAAGTAAACTAGGATCTCTCAAGAGAAGAATAGATGAATACATGGCTACTTCTAGCGTATCAGTTGAAAAAGGAGATATCAGTGATGTAGACAAGGTTGTCGAGATATATAATGATGCATTCTCTATATATCCATGGTTTATTACGTGGAAAGTTGAAGATGCACGTAGATTCTATAGAGAACATAAACTAATACTATACATAGCTTACATTAATGGTGAACCTGTTGGATACTGTGATGGGGAGATCTATAATAATCTATTTGGTGATAGGATCGGATATGTTTATACATTAGCTGTTAAGAGGAGATTCTGGGGTAAGAGAATTGGTTCTATATTACTCTATCATATGCTCAGAGAATTCATAGAGCAGGGGATAGAAGACATATATTTAGATTCAATAGAGGGTCTTGAGAGATATTATGGTAGGAGAGGATTCAATATAGTTACTCGTAGTCTCTCATATATATTGTATCTTTAAATTACTAAGCTATTGAATCAATTTGTTCTACTACTTCCTTAACCCATCTACCAGTCGATCTTAATTTTTTGAGGTTCTTAAGATACTCTTCCCAGGATATACCTTCTCTTTTCCTCCATTCACTATATTTATTCTTAAGTTCTTCGTATGCTCTATAATGGTATATACATAGATTATTTTTCCACTCCTCTCTACTACATAGTCTGCATTTATTTCTGGGCTTTAAATAACCTAACCTAACACTAAGGAGTTCTCCAATCAATGCTTTTTTCTCCTCAAACTTATTGAGGAGACTAACTATTGTTCTCCTAGCTTCCTCTACAACATCTTCTTTCCTCCTAAGACCAGATCTTATCTTCTCCATCTCTTCTTCAAAATGACGTGTTAACTTAACACTCGTTAATTCGGGAAAATACTCATCTATCACTTCAATTATACCTAACCCTATATCGGTAGCTTCAGTACCGCCACCAATAGTTTTAAGGTATCCTCGTTTAAATAATAACTCTATAATCCTAGCTCTAGTTGCTTCAGTGCCTATACCAACATTTTCCATCCATTTCAATATTTTGATCCTACTCGGTTTCTCCGGTGGTTTAGTATATGTCTTCCTAATACTAGCATTTACGATCAATACCTTCTCTCCAACATGGAAACTTGGCATAATTCTTTCCTCTGGCTCTTGAAATGGATAGTATTTAAACCAGCCCTTAACAAGTATTTTTTGACCAGTAGCTTGAAATACAAGTTTTTCACTAAAACTACTCTTAAACCATACACTTTTATGTTCAACAATTGCTTTAGATGCAAATGCTGCTAAAAATCTACGAACTATTAAATCATATATTTTCCATTCATCACTACTTAGACCACTTGGTTTAACACCTGTTGGATAAATAGCTGGGTGTGCGGGATCTTCCTTTGGTCCCTGAACAGGTTTTAATATCCCACGTGTTTCTCGTAATAAGTCATTAACTAGCATACCATAGTTGCTTATACTACGTAGTTTCTCCATAATACCCCTATAATTCAGTGTTGGTGGTAGTTTTTGGCTATTGGTTCTAGGATAACTTATTAATGCATCTAAATATAGTTTCTCAGCTATGCTCTGTGTCTTATATGGGCTAAAACCATATAAGCGTGCAGCTTCTGATTGTAGATCGCCTAGATTAAATGCTGGTGGTGGATTATAAACATTTTTTCTCACATCATATTTTTCAACTACTAAATACTTCTCTCTCTTAAGTCTCTCTACAAGAGTTAATGCATCATGTTTCGTCTCGATAGCTGATCCTTTATATTCTAAATGAACCCTAACATTATTTTTAATAATATCTACTAGTAGAGTATATTGTGGTATCGGTATGAAGAGTCTACGTTCAACACTATTCTCTACTACATATTTCAACGTTGGAGTCTGAACTCTACCAGCACTTAAAACTACGCGTTTACCACTAACTCTATAAACCGAATCCATTAGTGCACGACTAATATTAATGCCCCAGATCCAGTCTAGCTCATGTCTACATAGACCAGCCTCGATCATCTCCCAGTCTAGTCTTGTTAGTTTTCTAAAAGCACTTCTAAGTTCTTCTGGAGTTAGACTTGAAAACTTAACCCTATAGCTCCTATTAATATCTCCTAGATTCTCTATAATTAAATAACCTATAACCGATCCTTCAATATCGTAATCACATGCATTTACATAATAGTCTGCTTCTCTACATAGTTTCTCAAGCATACGTAGAAACTTGTAGGTATGCTTCGATGAACGCTCTATTTCATATAATGGTCTCCACTCATAATTAAACACCGGATAGCCTCTCTCGGTAGTATGTAACCCATAGAGATGACCTGCGGCTGGAGCTACATATATTTTCCTACTATCCCCAATTATCAGATAGTATGGTATATTGAATAGCTTCCTCTTGATAGGATTATTTGATAAAGCATATGCTATTTTATTAGCTGCTTTAGGTTTCTCAGCTATCACAAGTATTT
>NJDP01000094.1 GCA_002254665.1 Desulfurococcales archaeon ex4484_58
GAGAATAGTTGTTTTAGTTACCGGTATTCCTTCGGGTATGGTTTCTCCAAAAGCCAGTTTGTGGGGATACCAATTACCTACAATAATGGTTCCATTAGGTGCTCTAGCAACAATTATTGGCAAATTATATATTGGTGCATTTATAGGTATCTTAGATAAACTATATTGTTCACTAGATACAAGATCCGTAGTTAGTATTCCAGAGAATAAATAATATCTATATCTAACTTGGTCAATTGTATAGTTGTAGACTAGATATATTGGGAGTACCGAGTAATTCACTCCATTTAACACTGTACTTGAATTATATATTGCATAGTATTCTATAGATGTAGAGTTATAGAATACACCATATTCGATAAATGGTCCATATCTCCAACTCCAACCAAAACCAACGAAACTAAAGCCAATAAGGCTACCATATTTGATAGTTTTATTGAATATTTGAAAACCATTCTTTGAATAAGAAATTATATCTATCGGTAAACCTTTTTCACCATCTGGCAGAGTGTATAGTAGTGTAGTATTCTCTATTACTAATACTAGGGAATTATTAATATTTCCTATATGTACGGGTACAGCCGTACCCATGTAGTGATCTATATATCTATAATATCGAGTATCAAGTATAGCTGCAGCATATACTAATTGACCTGTATCGGGTTTGCTTAATACATATACGTATGTACCATTATCTAATACGAGTGAAGGGTTAGTACTATACAATGTATACGTTGATCCATTATCATAGACTAACAATAATGTAACGTTTCCCTGTGAAATAGTATATATTTTTACAGAACTGTTTTCAACTATAATATTAATTATACCACTTGAAACCATCTCGACATAGAAACCATACTCGCTAGTATAATATGGTAGTTTTTGTTTAATCAAATCAGCTAGATCGACTAAAGGTGATGTCAGGTTACCATATAGACCAGCTTCATTAATAACTTCAACTACCTGATCAGTGAAAGCATGAACAACTGTTTCTTCAACCTTTAATTCCGGTGGACTATACAGTACTGATACTATATAGTTGTAAATTGGTATAATCGATAATATTATCACTGCAGCTAATATATATTCAATAATTTCTTTCAACCAATCCTCACCCCTTTAACTATGATATTTAAATAAATACAATTATTGTAGATGATCTTTTCTACAACTGTAACTGTTCCACTACCGAAAATTTTTGGATCCTCACTTAATAATAGCGGTTTACTCGTCGAATTAACCGCTATTATCGCTGATCTATACATGTAGTTTGAGAGATCAACTGCAATAACATATATTGTGTTATTATCTAATTCTCTTATGAAACTATACCTATTCATTATAGCTTCTCCACTTCCAATCAATATATTGTATTGTCTACCGTAGATCACCTCTAATGGATATCTGAGTGTTAATGAAAAATTGGTTTTGATTTTTAGTATGTATCTAAGCTGTAAAGCTAACGAATTAACAATTTTTTCTAGATTCTCTTCTTCATTTTCAGCGATCAACATATATGTATTTATGCCTACATATCCTATAACCATAAATAATATGATCATAAGAGTGGTGAAACCCACTAAATGAACAACAATTGTTGAAACCATTATGAAAGCACCACATTAACGTTTTTAACTATTAATTTCAATATAATATCTGAGCCGGGCGTACGGTTCGGTATTAAATCATCGAGTGTTACTGTATAGTTTCTACCGTTCCCTTTGATTGTCAATATTATATCATCTATATTGATCAACCGCTCATTAACGATATCCGCTCCCGAAGAAGCTGTTATTTGGACTGGTTTTGAAGAAGTTATTTTTACTGATAATTTAACATACATTACATTAACTATATATGTAATAGTAGAATCTACTTGATACACATATACCTTGACATAGAATCTAATCGTGTCTAGTTCTAGATGTGTTTGTCCATCACGATAATACTCTCTGATCCTAGGAATAAGTATTGTTTCATTAACAATATAATCATCTACTCCATATATTAGTCTTTCAACAGTTGTTATAGATGCGAAAGCTGAAGCATGAAGTACTAATGGAGTGTCTGTATAGTTTATTATTGTATTCGAGTCGTTGATAACAATTATGTTTACGGAGGTATCTATTAAATTAATGTATCCTATACCAACTAGTCGTGATGGTAGTCTAGCACCAAACGATCCCCCCTCAAGTATGTCTGGGAAAGTATCCGCTAAGCTTATAAATAGTGATTTCATATACCCGTATTCAGCTGATAATGTAGCTTCTCTTAGACTTGCTATTGAGAAATAGAAGATTGTGAGTGAAACCATTATTATAGTTGCGAAAATGATGATTGTCGATATAGATTCACTTATAGCTTTCAAAGAATCTCACCCTGGAGGAGCTGTCAAACTTGTCAATAATCCCCCCATGAGTGGTGATGCCAATAGTATTAATAGTGCAAAGAATGTTAATATTATAGCATGTTTGAATCCCGCAGCAATCGATCCCGCCGATACTTTACCAGCTACCAATCCCATTAGATAGGTGTTCATTATTACTGAGGGGAGAGTGAGTGTTGCTGCTAATTCGTATCCACCAACAGCCATAGGTAATGACCCGATATAAGCTGCTAACATTATTACTGTGAAACTAGATAGTATAGCTCCCATATAAGGTACTATTAATAGTGTTCTTAGATTCTTCTTCCTCTCATCATCAATAGATTCTACACTCTCAGCGAACCATGCAAGATTCTCCATAGTCTCTATGGTCCCGCCACCAACCTCGATCGTATCCGTCATAACGAACAATAATACTTTAGCTCTCCAAACAATTATCTTCCTAAAAAGCTCATCAACGATCTTGTTGAGTGGGAAGCCTAAGCTTAGTTGTAGAGCCATCTTCTTTAAATACTTAGTAAATATTCCATAGTTTCTATTAGATAACTCTATTATCCCCCTCTCCGGAGATATTCCTGTTTTCCTAATCTCTACCAGATCCCTCAGAAATCTTGTAATCCCTTGTACAATTTTGTATTCTCTAGAAACAAATGCTGTATATATTGCTGATGGAATTGTTGAGATGATCAATACTATTGAAAAAGCTACAGCTGGATAGAGGTAATCGTGTAGATTAGCTATTCTAGCTGGATAGGTGAATGCTTCATAGAAACCAGCTACGAGAAAAGTCTCTCTCAACGGGTGACCCTGCGGTAGTACATGGTATAGTAGTATTGAGCCTATTGTGAAATATAGAATCAAAGGTATTGTTACCCCACCAAACATTATATATGGACGGTAATCTATCCAGGGCTCCTTATACTGAATTAGATCAGCTAAGTATATAACCATACCGGAGATCATAGGTATCGCTACATATAATATTAAGAACAGCACTGCTGGAGACATTCCAAATGGTACATATGATACAAACGATGTTGTTATAAAATATATTATCGTTAAACTAATCATTGAAAGCAATACCAACGCTAGATAAGCTTCAAGCAACCCACCCAGTCTATCAGCTGTGATCTTCATTTTGACCAGGATCTCGGAAAACATTAACCTAGCTTTCTTAGTCAAGTAATCAACAACATCTCCACCGGCACGTACAGTTGTAATATAACCCATTAACAAGTCTCTAACAGTAGCACTAGGTGTTCTATCAGACAACATAGAGAAAGCAGTTAACGGATCCCTACCAAGTACTTTAACCATAAGTATGAATCTCTGAGCTAACTCAGAGCTTTTAGTGAATATTTTACTAGCACGTATTATTCTCTCAAAAGCAACATATGGGGATAAACCACTCATAACCATCATGCTAAGATATGATGTAGTATACGGAAATTCACCTTCTAAACCACCAGCTCTACTACCACCAATTAATGCAGGTAAATAAATTAAGAGTATGAAACTGAAGAAAGGTATAGCAACCATGACTGGTACAGCTAAATATATTCCTATAAAGAAGAATATTATAGCTAATACTATACTAATTATCGTAATAATTATTGTAGCGAATACAACGAATGAAGCGTATGTTTCTGGATATAAATGTATACCACTTCTTCTAATGTCTCGAGGTAAATTATTATATATTGATAATAAACTTTTACCCGGTTTTTCAAAATATCTATAAACCCAATCCCAGAAACTCATAAATACATATCCTCATAATTTAATCTATAATCATACATTATTATTATAATGTTTAATAACTTTAGTCCTATACCTATGATTAGGCTATATAAGTGTAAGCAATAATATATAAATGGTTATTAAGTCTTTATCAATATATAGTTGTAACACTGTCTCAGCGGAGTGTGTAGCTAGGTTTTGATGACTATTAAGAGGATCATATTTAGACTTGCACGTAGAACTAGTGAATCAGTAGAGTATGCGGAGGAGGGAGAAGTCGGTAGAGCTATTCGTTCAATAATAATGCCCGCTGAACCGGTTCAGATAGTTGCACGTGATCCTTCTTTCCGTGTAATCGAGAGCTACTATGTATATAAACCTTTTGTAAAAGTAACTATTGCTGAGACAGATGAAGGTCCCCAATATTTCGTTGAAGAATATGGTTTAACACCAGAAGATAAAGAGATTCTCGATAAATTGATGGAGATATTGATGGATGAAATTAGACCTCCAACTAGACCGGAAGATGTAAAGGATCTTAGGGGTTATGTATTCCGTGAAACTGAACGTATTGTTGAGAAGTATAGGGAAAAGCTTGGATTGATCGGTGCTCGTAGGTTAAAGCTATTATACTATGTCGAAAGAAACCTACTTGGCTATGGACCAATTGATCCACTAATGCGTGACCCAAACATTGAAGATATATCATGTAACGGTGTAAATATCCCAATATACATATGGCACCGTAAATACGAGAGTATACCTACAAACATCACTTTCGTAGACGAGGATTATCTTAATGAGTTTATTATGAAAATGACGCATATGGCTGGTAAACACATTAGTATAGCATTCCCAATAGTTGATGCTATGCTTCCAGAAAAACATCGTTTAGCAGCTACTTTCGGACGTGAAGTATCGGTTAAAGGACCAACATTCACTATCCGTAAATTCCGTGAGAAACCATTTAGTGTAACAGAATTGATTAAATTCGGAACAATGAACTCTTTAATAGCAGCCTACCTATGGACTTTGATCGAGCACATGAAAACAGCAATGATAGCTGGAGGAACGGGGGCCGGTAAAACAACGTTATTAAATGTTATTTCTCTATTTATTAAACCTGGTATGAAGATTGTTACTGTTGAGGATACACCTGAACTTAATCTGCCGCATAATAATTGGGTTCAATTAACTACTCGTGAAACATACTTGGTCGGTGCACGTGAGACTGGTACTAATATTAGATTATTCGATCTGGTGAAGCTTAGTCTTCGATACCGACCAGACTATATTATTGTTGGCGAGATCCGTGGTGAGGAAGCATTTGTATTATTCCAAGCAATGGCTGTTGGTCATGGCGGTTTATCAACAATACACGCTGAAACTCTAGACTATGCTATTAAGAGGTTAACTAGTCCACCAATGAATATTCCAGAGACATATATGAAGCTTATGAACGTATTCATCCATTTATCACGTGTAATTACACGTGTTGAGAAAGGTGTTGTTAAGGTACAACGTAAAATAACGATTGTACAGGAGGTTGCTGAAGCAAATAAATATATTACAATCGCTGAATGGGATCCGCGTAGCAACGAATACAAGATAGACTTTAATAATAGTTATCATCTGAGAGATATCGCTATGAAACGCGGGCTTGATTTAGAGGATATAATTGAAGAGATCTACCGTAAAGCAACTGTTTTGAATTGGATGATCTATAAGAATATAGTTGATGTATGGGATGTTTCGAGGATAATATTCAACTACTACTATGATCCATTAACAGTCTATAAGAGAGCAGTTGATGAACTAGAAAGAGCTGAGAAAACTGAGGAAGAAACTATTAAGAAACCAGTTGAAGCAGTTGTTGTCGAAGAAACTGGAGAGACTAAGGAGTTAGGTGAAGCAACTAGAGAATTATTTGAAAGAACACGTGAACTAGGCAAGTAGCTAAGAAAAACACTAATAAATTCAACAACGTTATATTTCAAATTACAGTATATAATCCTCGAGTTTAAC
>NJDP01000095.1 GCA_002254665.1 Desulfurococcales archaeon ex4484_58
AACTTTATTATTTCTTCCAAGCATAGAAACGACCTAATAAGTAGTTTATCGATAAACCTAGAGTTACACCTATGAATAGTGATAGATATAGGGGGAGTCCTAAGAAACCGGTTAATAATGTGACTACTGAAACCTGTGCTAAGAAACTACCGATCGAACCAACATGATATTTGCTCCATCTATGAAACCTAGCGGTAATGTTTCGTTTAAGTTCTAGGTCTTTAAAAGTCCAGATCTCATGTAAAATAAAATTCCATGTTAGACTTGTTTCGAAACTAATTATTGATGATAGGAAGGCAGTGAATTCTCTACTGTAGAATTTTATTAATAACCAATATGCAAGATAGATTGTTGCAAGGTTTACAAGAAAACCTGTTAAACCCACTATAGCGAATTTAGTTATTCTAAGGGGTTCCATGAAAAGCATTACTAGGGGTTTTGGTAGTTTGTTTAGTAGTAACTTGAAATATTCTTCCTCCGATACTCTATACTCGATGATTTCTATAGAGCTCTTATCTCGGATCATTTGTATTGATTTATTAGATGTACTGGTACTAGGATTAAGTATTAGGGCTATTGTATTCTTATAACCGCTCATATCATCTAATTTAGTCTTTTGTATTTTACTTAGTAGCTTGTTGATTATTAATCGGGGTTTATGTATGAATACAATATTTTTATTTTGAGAGGCTCGTTTCTCCCATAGTTTTAGGAATTTTTCAGTATGCTTATAGAATAGATCATATGTAACTAGTGTTTCTTCTTCAATACTATTTATATTTACTTCTATCTCTCTTTCTCTAACTACACTTGCCAACTTATTAGTTAAACCTAGTGTTTTACCAGCTTTAGTCTCTATATATATTATCTTCACGTATACTATTTCCTCCCCAAAGCTATAGATTATTGTTAGTAAATTAAATATTTGTTTATCATTAATTTATTTTGTATAGGGTTATAATGGTTATACAAGTAGCTTCTATTGCGGGTTATTGGGATGTCTGATGGTGAATGGGATAAACTAATAGAGGAGATTCTGAATTGTCGTAAATGTGAGCTTTACAAATATAGGAGAAACCCGGTACCCGGTGAAGGGCGTAGAGACGCTGATATAATGTTTGTTGGTGAAGCTCCGGGGTCTCGTGAAGATGAAACTGGTAAACCCTTTGTTGGTGCAGCTGGTAAGCTTTTAACAGAGCTTATAGAAGGTATTCTTGGTTTGAAGAGAGAAGAAGTCTATATAACTAATATTGTGAAGTGTAGACCACCAAATAATAGGGATCCGAAGGAAGAAGAGATCAAGAGGTGTTCACCGTATCTTGTCAGACAAATAAAGCTTATAAAACCAAAAATTATAGTTGCGCTTGGAAGACATTCAGCAAAGTTTTTGTTTGAAGAAGCTGGTTTAAAGTGGAGGAACATGTCTATAATGCATGGTAAAATAATAGAAACCATCCTATATGGTATTAATGTAAAGTTGATGGCTACATATCATCCAGCAGCCGCTCTATATTATCCAAAGCTGAGACCAAAACTTGAAAAAGACTTTAATATGTTAAAGAAAACTCTTCTTTCTCTCGATAGATCAAGGGAGAAACGTAAGACCCTCTTCGACTACCTCTAGTCTTTCCAAAAACATATCCTATAATAAGTGATCCAGTCCCTACACACAATAGTCCTATGATCAACTCTAACGTAGCAACGCTACCTACTGGTTTATATATAGTTCTATATACAATATATACTCTAAGACCCGTGCCTGGATTAATTAGTATGATCTCTGGAATAATTATACCGAAACTTCTAGCCACACTATTAAATATTGCTTCATAGCTTTCATTCGATAGTATAAAATGGTTTAAGAACCTATGAATAGTTAATAGAGATGGTGGAATAACTCCGCTTTTTAAATAAAATAGTGATTTTAGCATATGGAGTGTTTTATTCATTTTCATTATAATATCGTAGTCGACATAGGGTGGGAATATTTGGGTTGGAGTAAGTTGTGTTATAAAAGATAGTTCGTAGTAGATCATTGTATAGTTTATAAATTTATCAATTAATGTACCATTTATATTGTTCAGTATATCTATATACTCTTTTTGATCAATAATATTCATTGAACCTAAGTATTTAATTGCATATATAAGTAGATCCTTTAAAATAGTTATACTCCGTTTAAGCTGTTTAGATTCAATGGGTTTACCTGGAATTGAAATATTAACTAAGGATAACCAATGTTTAGAAGTATACATTCTAGCTAAGGATAATACATAGCTTAAAGCAATATCCTCTAGGTTATCAGTTTTATTACTTATACTATAATAGAATATAGCATCTCGATACCGCGAGTAAGCATTTAAATATGCGTCGATTACCCATATACTCTTGTTTATGATCGTGTTCTTTAATCTAATGAGATCCTCCCTAAGCTCTCTGCTCAATCCTATGATCAGATCCTCGATCCTCTTTAGCTCACTATATAGTTCTTGCGGATTTTCCTTTAACAATATATTAGTTAAGTAATACTCATATACTCGAATAAATGATGTAAACGCGAATGAAGCAGCTGTATACCATTCTCCCATTCTACTATAGTTTTTAGCTAGTAATAGATATTTATAACCACTGATCTCACTTAAGTTTAATGTATTATTTCTTATACTTTTCATTTTATTAATAATAATTAATGTTTGATTATAGAAGAACTCATATGAATATTTGAAATTATCGAGTATTATGTCTAGGTATCTAAGCTTAGATGATGGGAGTTCTTCGTATAGTTTTTCTCCACTATATAGTTCGAATGCTGTGAATATATCTCCTACTGATACGTACTTGTATTTACCATTCATCTCTTTAGTTGGGGGACCCAGTATTTTATCGAGATTATATGAGAGAGCAGCATTATACTTATTTATTAATCCACTAACATTACCTATAATACCATTAGGTGAAACTAGACCAGTTACCCCTATCTTCTCTGTTATAGATATATTTTTAAAGAATGCTAGGAAAGCTAGTGTGAAAGCTAATGTAGCGCTTGTTCCCTCTAACTTAATATTTTCTGGGAGTATTATTTCGTAATCAAATAACCTATAATTAATACCGGTGAGTGCGGATGCTAATCTTAAAGCATATTCAGCTGATATGATCGTTTCTTCAGCTATCGATCCTAGTTTTGCTTCGAAAATCACTTCACCGCGTCCTGGATAGTAAGCGTTTAATTTTGCATTAATAACATAGCCCCCATCATGCTCTAGAACAGCTAGTAAATATATGTCTGAGCTATAGATCTTATTTTTCTCTTCACCTTGACTATATGTAGTTACGGGTAATAATAGATTGAATATAATTAATAGAAGGAGTAGGTATGAAGAGTTTTTAGACAATATGTTTACACCTCAGTTTAACACTGAATAATCATAGCTTTTTGCTCATACTTGCCGGGTTTCATCACATTAACTAAATATTCTTTATAAACTTCTCTAATATCTTATGCTCTCATATATATTCGTCACTAATACTATAGCATGTTTTAATTAGTAGTTATAAACTATATATCTTTCTTAGAGAGTATTGGGCGGTTGAAATGGCTGGGCAACAAGTATCAAAGGATCTATCTTTAAAGGAGGTAGCTGAGGTCTTCGAGAAAATTGAGCTTATATCTGCTAGAACGCAGATAACAATGTTGCTTGTTAATTTATTGAAGAAGACTCCACCCGAGGTAATTGATAAAACCATATATCTGTTGCAGGGCAGGTTATGGCCCGATTGGAAGGGTTACCCGGAGCTTGGTATTGGAGAAAAGATGTTGATTAAAGCAATAGCTCTTGCTACCCATACAACTGAATCTATGGTGGAGCAACTCTATAAATCTCTAGGTGATCTAGGGAGAGTTGTTGAGAAGTTGAAGATAGAGATGGAGAGAAAATCCAAGAAGGCGCCTTCATTATTAGCTTATGCTTCTATTCAAAAAGAATTAACAGTTAATGAGGTATATTCTAAATTAACACGTATAGCTTTAGCACAGGGTGAGGGTAGTAAGGATATAAAATTAAAGATCTTAGCGGGATTATTGACCGAGGCTTCACCTAAAGAAGCTAAGTTTATCGTTCGTTTTGTTGAAGGTAAGCTTAGAGTTGGTATCGGTGAAGCAACTATTATGGATGCATTAGCTATAGTTTATGGTGGAGGAGTAGCTGCTAGACCGATTGTTGAGCGTGCATATAATTTGAGGGCTGATCTTGGTGAAATAGCTAAGATCATAGCTACTAAAGGTGTAGAGGCTATTAAAAATATTAAACCAGTAGTTGGGATACCGATTAGACCAATGTTAGCTGAGAGATTAAATGATCCGAGGGAGATCCTTGGTAAAGTTGGTGGTGAAGCTTTCGTAGAGTATAAGTATGATGGTGAACGTGCTCAGATACATAAGGATAGAGATAAGATCATTATATTTTCGCGTAGATTAGAGAATATTACAAGACAATACCCTGATGTAGTAGAGTATGCACGTAAATATATTAAAGCGGATGAAGCTATTGTTGAGGGGGAGATAGTAGCCTATAATCCAGAAACAGGTGAACTAAAACCTTTTCAAGAACTAATGCATCGTAAGAGAAAACACGATATACACTTAGCGATCAAGGAGAACCCTGTTAAAGTATTTCTGTTCGACCTACTATATGTTGATGGTGAAGACTATACATTAAAACCTCTACCAATAAGGAGGACTAAACTCCAGGAAATAATTGAGGAGACAGATGTTTTTCAGATAGCAGAGTATATTAAGACTAGAGAACCGGAGGAGCTTGAAAAATTCTTCTTGAAAGCGATAGAAGACGGTGCTGAAGGTGTAATGGTTAAAGCTCTCCATAGCGGAGCTATATATCAAGCTGGAACACGCGGATGGCTATGGATCAAGTATAAGAGGGATTATAAGAGTGAAATGGTTGATACAGTTGATCTAGTTGTTGTAGGAGCTTTTTATGGTAGAGGTAGGCGTGGAGGTAAATTTGGGACATTACTAATGGCTTCATATAATCCAGAGAAGGGAGTATATGAAACAGTATGTAAGGTGGGTAGTGGATTTAAAGACGAGGATCTAGATAAAATGCCTGAAATACTGAAACCATATATAGAAGAACGTAAACCATTTAATGTAGTCGCGAATATAGAGCCGGATGTATGGGTTAGACCAGCACTTGTAGCGGAGATTATAGGTGCTGAATTAACGTTATCCCCACTGCATACGTGTGGGTACGGGATAATAAAACCAGGTACGGGGATATCTATTAGATTTCCGAGATTCATTCGTTGGAGACCAGATAAGGGGCCCGAGGATGCAACTACAAGTGGTGAGTTAATAGAAATGTATAAGAGGCAATTAAAGAAGCTTAGTGAGTAGTGTTATCTAGATTATTAATTATTAATAAGTAAGTGTATCTAGGTAGCGGGGGAAGAGATTGACTATTACAGCAGCATTTATTGGTCCTGCTGGTAGCGGGAAAACTACATTAATAAGTAGCTATTCTGAATGGTTGAGAAGACAATTATTCATGAGAGTAGCAATAGTAAATCTTGATCCTGGAGTGGAAGAGACTATTTATAAACCATTATTTGACATACGTTCAATTTTTACATTGAAGACTATAATGAAGAAATATAATCTAGGTCCAAACGGGGCTTTTCTCAAATCATCAGAACTATTGATTGAAAACCTTGATTTAATATTTTCTAGTGAACCCTTTAATGATCTGGATGAATGGGATATAGTATTAATAGATACACCGGGTCAAATGGAAACTTTCATATTTAGGCCAGCGAGTAGTGTTTTCTTTGAAAAACTAAATAAAATAACAAATATAGTTTTAGTCTTTGTACTAGATGCTTCAGCTATGAAAACAATAGCAGATGCTATAACACTATGGTTTCTAAGTATACTTATACAGGCGAAGACAGGGTTAACGACGGTTCCAGTAATAAATAAGATAGATATAGCTGAGAACGTAGAATTAACTAGGATGATCGTAGAAGAACCCGAAAAATTAATGGATCTGGCTAAGAAACAGCTTAGTGAAGGTTTTATATCAG
>NJDP01000096.1 GCA_002254665.1 Desulfurococcales archaeon ex4484_58
ATAGCGGCTATACTAGTATAGATGGTAAAATAACATTTACATACACGCCGGATAAAGCTGGAGAACTAACTATACAAGCTATATATAATGGTGAGCCCAACAAATATCTAGGATCAAGCAAAACCTTTAATATAAATGTGATATCAGGTTTATCGACAAAGATCGTTATTATCGGGCCTACCACTACATATGTTGGTATCGAAGAAACTTATCGGATTGAATTACGTTTTGCAAATGATTCATTAGCACGGATCAATACTGGTATAGAAGTATATCTTAATGGTACACGTGAAGTAGTAGTTATATCTAACGGAGTATTAGAATTGACTATAACACCAGAAAATACTGGAACATACAATCTAACAATAATATTTGGTGGTGGAACATTTGATGGATTAAAACTTCTACCATCAAAGAATACATCATTAATAACAGTTGAAAAGAGACCGATCAATATAGAGCTAAAAGCTCGTTATACATGGATCGGTCAAAATATTTACTTGGAAGTAGAGGTTAGAATCTATGATGAAGTATTAGATAAACCAGTAAATAGAGGATATATACTAGTATATTTGAATAAGACTGGAACATATGAGTTAATAGCTAATAAGACCATAGTTAATGGAAAAGCATCACTATCTGGAATATTCGATCCAATCGAACCCATGCTTAAAATAGTATACATTGATCCAACCGGTATATATAGTAGTGGAGAAACTGAAGGAGCATACATAGAATCCTCTGAACTAACAAGAATACCTCCACCGCTACCAGAACCAACAATAACCCCAACCATGCTATTGTTGATCTTAACAATTACACTACTCCTACTCCATAAGAAGAAAATGAATTCTTTTTAAAACAGTTCATATCCATACATTATTACTTTATCTCATCTTCTCTTCATACTCGAATACGTATGAGATAGTTTAAAGAAATATTTTATTCATTAATTATTTCTGGTGTATTATAGTGTCTACTATGAAGCATGTTCTCGAAATAATTGATCTTCTGGAGAAACCCGATATTAATGGTTTTGATATTAAAGAGTTTTTCGAGGAGAAAGAATTACTAGATCTAGTTGAGATTAGTGTTAAGAGAATTAAAGGATCTAGAGGATATACTGATTTTATAAAAATCACTATACCCGGTAGTAGTGAATCGAGAAGGTATAGTCCAGTTTTAGGTGTTATTGGTAGACTTGGAGGCCTTGGTGCTAGACCAGAGTATATTGGTTTAGTATCTGATGCTGATGGTGCAATAGTTGCTTTAGCAACTGCTTATAAGATCGCTGAATTGAAGAGTAGAGGAGAGGCTTTACCGGGAGATGTTATTGTTTCTACACATATTTGTCCATGTGCAATTGTTATCCCATATGAACCGGCACCTATGATTACAAGTCCTGTTGAATTATATGATCTTGTTAAGAGAGAGGTTGATCCTCGAATGAACGCTATATTGAGTATTGATGCTACAAAAGCTAATCAAGTAATAAAACATACTGGTTTTGCAATAACACCTACTGTTAAAGAAGGATGGATCCTAAAAGTTAGCCCGGACTTGATCAATATATATGTGAGGGTAACTGGTGAACAACCACTAATAGTACCTATTACTATGCAAGACATATTGCCTTACACTACACATGTATACCATATTAATAGTATGATGCAGCCATGGCTATATACATCAGCTCCAGTAGTAGGTGTAGCAACTACTACTAGACAAGTAGTAGCCGGTAATGCTACTGGTGCAACTAACATTTATGTATTAGAACAAACAACAAGATTTATTGTTGAAGTAGCTAAGGATTATACAAGTGGTAAAGCTAGATTCTATGATGAAAATGAATGGAAGAAAATCATAGAGATCCACGGTGAAATCAAAGATATATTGAAAAAGGGGTTTCTAAGTTGAAGATTGCACTAATAACTATTGGTCAGAGTCCACGTATAGATCTATATAATGATCTAAGGGATTATTTAGAGAAAATGAATTATATTGAGATCGGTGTTTTAGATGATTACAGTATAGATGAGATCTTGAAGAAACTCAGACCAAAACCTGGAGAAGATTTTTATGTAACCCGATTAAAGAATGGATCTTGGGTTAAAGTGTCTATTGATAAAATAACTAGTGAGCTACAGAGAAAAATTTTCGAGGTAGAGGAACAAGTAGATCTGATAGTATTACTGTGTACTGGTAAATTAAATGTTGTATCTAAGAAACCATTATTGTCTCTAGATGAATTACTAATCTCTATAGTTTCGATATTAAAACCCAAGAAACTTGGTGTTTTAATACCGGAGATTAAACAATATGATCTAGCTTATAGTAAATGGAGTAATGTTGCCGAGGGATCTATAGTTATCGTTAACTATAACCCTTACGGTGAAAAAGAAAATATATTGATTGATCGATTAAAGGATTTGAAAGAAGCTGATCTAGTGGTTTTAGATTGTATAGGTTATACGAGGAGACATGCTGAAATAATTAAGAAATATCTAGATAAACCAGTTGTATTACCAAGAACACTTGTTTTCTCAATAGTTAACGACTTAATAAGTGGTTAGCCAATACATTTTTATCGATACATATGGTTTTCTAAGGAATTCTTGGATATATTGTTATGTATGTATTACATAATACTGTAACTTTACATTTATCAAATTTTTATTCTTAACATAATTATTTATTGATAAATGTAACATTAGAGGGGAAAGTATGAGTGAGAATGATATAGATAATAGTGGTATAAATAAGCCTTTAATACCTTGTAATAAACCCCATAATATTAGAGCTACATAATTGAAGAAACTAATTTATTTAATTGATATGTAAAAGAAAGCATATTCATTTTTAAACCTAGATACTTCCTCGAAACATATGTTATTAAATCTATTAAGAGTAAAATTAAAGCAAATATAATAATTAATTCAATTATTGATATTGATCTCTCTAGTATATTTTCAGGAGAATACAAACTAATTACGAAGAGGAGTAATAGAAAAGGTAATGTAATAGTTATTATTGGGACTAAATAGAGTGTTTGTATCTTATCTGAAAAATTTCTCATCTAGATCCTTCAAACAAAACACCTATAGTAGATCATATGCGGGGGTAGTTTTCATAAATAGTTTTCCTATGTATATGTTCATAAACATTTAGTTATTCTTCTTCAAATTATTGTTTTATTGATAGAAATATTATTATTGTATATATTAAGTATTCTATATCTTAGTAGCGGATTTGATCACTTGTATGAGGTGTTTCTATTATGGTTAAGAAAATAGTTATCTTAGGTGCTGGTGGACGTGACTTCCATAATTTCAATGTATATTTTAGAGATAATCCAGAGTATCGTGTTGTAGCTTTCCTACAGACACAGATCCCTGGTATTGCTGGTAGGAGGTATCCTCCTAGTCTAGCTGGTGAGTTATATCCTGATGGTATACCTATCGTTCATATGGATTATTTAGAGGAAATTGTTAAGGGATATGGTGTTGATGAAGCAGTTTTAAGTTATAGTGATTTGTTATACGAAGAACTAGGTGAGATTATAAGTCGTATATTAGCTTCTGGGCTTAACTTCAAGATATTAGGGCCAGCTGAAACAATGATCGAGTCCAGTAGACCAGTATTAGCTGTTACTGCTGTTAAGACTGGAGCAGGTAAGAGTAGTGTTTCACGCGAACTAGTAAGGATCCTGCTAAGTAAAGGTTATCGTGTAGGAATTGTTCGACACCCAATGGCTTATGGTGATTTAGAGAAAATGATGGTTCAAGTGTTTAGCTCGTTCGAGGACTTAGATAAATATAAGGCTACTATTGAGGAGCGAGAGGAATACGAACATTACTTAGAGATGGGGTTAAAAGTTTATGCTGGCGTGGATTACGGTAAGTTGCTGAGTATAGTTGAACGTGAAAATGATATTATATTATGGGATGGTGGAAACAATGATTGGCCCTTCTATAGACCAGATTATATGATTACAGTAGCTGATGCTATGAGACCTGGATTAGAAGTTAAGAGTTTCCCCGGCGAAGTCAATGTTAGATTAGCTGATGCTATCATTATAAATAAGGTTGACCAAGCAAAACCCGGCGCGATAGAGGAGATTAAGAGAAATATTGAGAGAGTTAATCCTAGAGCGAAGATTAGTTTAGCTGAGAGTGAAGTATCAGTTGATAAACCAGAACTTATCAGTGGTAGAAAAGTTTTAGTAATAGAAGATTCACCAACAATAACTCATGGCGGTACATCTTATGGTGCTGGATATGTAGCTGCTAAAAAGTATGGTGGTGAAATAATCGATCCGAGACCATATGTTACAAGATTCTTTAAAGAAATATATAAGGAATACCCACATATAGGCCCGGTACTACCTAGTACCGGTTATACAGATGATCAGTTACGTGAACTAGAGGAGACTATAAAGAATACCCCAGTTGATGTTGTTGTTCTTGGTACACCAAGTGATATTTCAAAATTAATAAAAATCGATAAACCAGTTGTACGTGTAAAGTTCCGTGTAAAGATTATCGAAGGACCTAAATTAGAGGAGCTGGTTGATGAATTCTTAGAAAAAACTTCTAGTAAACTTGGATGACACTATATTTTTCATCTACAATAGTCTTTATAATTACTTCTATTGAAGCATCTAATGCACTTGGATATTGTTCTCTTCCATCTGATAAACCATCACCCTTAATTACAATCTCGTTTAATGTATTATTTACGATCAATTCATACTTAACATCTATTATATATAGGTCTTTGAATGAAAACTCTGGATCAGTAACTATATCATATAATTGATCATAGGTTTTACCATCAACCGTATCATTATCATAAACTGCAATAGTTATATATACATACTTAACATTATCAGGCACATTAAAAATATATGTTAAATTATGGACTTCACTAACATTATAACCGGCAATTAGAGTGACATTATATGTTTCAAAACCTTCTGTCGTAGCTATATAGAATTTAATGATGAAATAGGGGTCGCCCGGATTATCCTCATCACCATAATAGCTTTCACTCCAACTACTAATATTTATGAGTATTTTAGCATCACCCAATGGAAGAAGATCATTACCATCAAGAAAACCATCACCATCAGTATCGTTATTCAACGGATCAGTTTTTAGCTCAACATATTCAACATAATCATCTAAACCATCACTATCACTATCGTTTTTCAACGGATCAGTTTTTAACACCATTAACTCAAAATAATCATTTAAACCATCACCATCAGTGTCATTTAACAATGGACTTGTTCTATATACTTCTACTTCTTCATAATCAGTTAAGTTATCATTATCACTATCATACGTTAATGGATTAGAACCAATACTCAATACCTCGGTACCATCCTCTAAACTGTCGCCATCAGTATCCCTCTTTAACGGATCAGTTTTATAGATAGTTACCTCATCTAAATCAGATAAACCATCACCATCAGTATCCCTTTTTAAAGGATTAGTTCCATACTTAGCTACTTCGTCACCGTCCCATAACTGATCCCCGTCAGTATCCCTATTAAACGGGTCTGTTCCACGATTCAATTCATCAAGCGTTATAAGACCATCTCCATCATAATCCATTGAGAAATAAAAGAATACCCCAAGCAGTACTATGATCAACAAAATAACAATAACCACAAGTATAATCCTAATATTCAATACTCTCAACCCAGCAAATACCACTACTTTCAAATAATATATAGTTGTAAGATTAAATATTTAGGATTATTCTCAAAAACAAGATAACAATTGAAAAAACTATTTCTTGCTCATATAGTACCATATAAGTGTAGCTATAACTATAATTATCAGTGCTGTTACCCCTCCCCATACTAGTAGTGTTTGTTCCTTCTCTTCAGTTATAGGTTTACTTGTTACATTAGTTTTATTTTCCTCTATCGACGTTGATGTTTGTGTAGAGGTAGGTGTAGTTATGGAAGCCGGTGTCTCTGTTTGTGTTGTGGATAGTGTTGTGGATGGAGTAGTTTTTATTTCCTTAAATTCTATAGTTACCTTATTGTTCTTAGGAATGTATACAGTTGATTGATCGGG
>NJDP01000022.1 GCA_002254665.1 Desulfurococcales archaeon ex4484_58
TTTACCATGACGGGAGCTATGAGGCCGGATAACACCCATAACCTCTATTTCATCACCAACCTCTAGTTTCTCTACAATATCCCTAAAATGACCGGTAGGCTCATATACAGCAACGTCTATTTCTCTAAATCCATCCGTCGCTTTAAAAATAACGTGTCCTCCAATGACTCTATGTGGTTTACTAGAAACTTTTACCCTCACTCTAACAGATCTATAGATGTACGCTTCGCTTAGATCAGGTATCACT
The DNA here is from genome assembly GCA_002254665.1 of Desulfurococcales archaeon ex4484_58. Lineage (GTDB taxonomy): Archaea > Thermoproteota > Thermoprotei_A > Sulfolobales > Desulfurococcaceae > EX4484-58. The sequence goes on from NJDP01000022.1 coordinate 248, forward strand.
TTTAGATGAGCATCAGTATGTTGATTAGTTCTATAAATAATTCTTAAAGGAACTGGTTCATGTATGATCAGCTTATTAAAAGCTTTAATTAGTACGTTGGGTCCTTCGCCACGAATACCGAGGAGCACAGGGTCTGGCCCGTGTGGAATAATTAATGGTTTATCCTCTTCGTAATCGTAGTTTAGAATTGTTTCTTCACTATATAAGTTATCCATTTCTCTAATCGTTCTCCACTCAACCCTCCGTTCGGTCCCCAAATATTCTAAGGATCGATAAGCGAGTAGCTCGTATGTATAATCGGTATCTAGCATTCTATAACCTATACTCGCTAATCCTCCGATCAATCCTCTACCTTTACCTTTTGTCACATAATACTTGGTATTGTCTCTGATCTTATCTAATACCCTATATAGGAGATCTAATGGGATCAGATCATATAATGCTTTCCTACTAAACCACTCAATCAGTTCATTTACTTCACCATAATATAAGATAATAGATGGTTGACTATGTTCCCTCCACCTACCATATTCTCTTACATAATCATCTAAGAAGGAGATAGCATATTCAAATAGATCAAGTGCTTTATCATAACTTTTAGTATGAAACCGGAGAGCTACACCACCATTACCTCGCGTCTTCCATGGAACACCGGGGTTTAACCTAATAAGGTTTGGGTAATCAATTAATTCTATATCTCTAGATTTAATAGTCTCTGCTAGAAGCAATGAAGCATAGTGAGTAGTACATCCACCATAGGGGGTATCAATATCATCTATACCTATATGGAAAATAACCTCTTCATCCACGAATCATCTTCTCCCCACATTTAGCTCCAGCGACTATTAAGGGTAATGTTATGGTAGCATCACCATATACAACTACATGTTTAGCGCTTGGTTTAATTTTACCCCAACTAATAGCTTCACGTGGATGTGCACCACTTAAACTACCATCATATTCAAAGGCTGTAGTTAAATAGATTACATAATCGAGCCCCTCTCTAAATTGTGCCCACCAAATTGTATGGTGTTTACTAATACCCCCACCTATAATTAATGCTCCTAGTTTCTCGGAACCAAATATTAAGTCTGATAACTTCTTCTCGTCACCGATCAGATCTACCTTTAAACCAGAAAACTGGCTATGTAATACAAGGTTTGTTCCAAAAGCACCATCGAATATACCAGGTACAAATATCGGAACATTCTTCTCATAACACGCTCTAAGAATACTATTCTGATCATTGATCCTCTTACCAGCTTCAAAGAGTATTTCATATACACTCCATTCCTTCTTCACCTTAACTAGCTCATTTAGTAGTTTATAAGTGAATTTTTCAATAGCTAATCCATAATTCTCTAAAGGTATCAATATATTCCCAAGCCTATGTATATCTAGATCTTTTAACACGGAATCATCTATACTCCAATCCCCTCTAAAATACTTGTAACCTGTTCCACGCGCAATATCGTGATCGATTGTTCCACAAGTAGTTATAACTATATCTATATACCCTTCTCTAATGATCTGTGCGAGAACGCCGCGTAAACCAGTAGATACTAAATTACCGGTAAACGATAAAATTCTACGTGTACCTTTATCATTAACCATTTCAGTAAATATCTCAGCAGCTCTCACAATATGACTAGCCATAAAACCATGAGCTTTTTTAAAACCATTAAGTATCTCACAAACTGACATATTAGAGGATACTGTATAGTCCTCGACTGGTTCACGTAAGAGCTCCGATCTAAATTTCTCCATGTAGTTACTCATAATATCCACCTACATCTAGAAACATTTAACTAGAAAAATCAATTTAATAAAAAGTTTTGTTATTGATTTAATGATTTTATGATATAGAGAAATTATAGATTTTGGAGGAATAGTTATTGATAGATGTATCTTTAGTATTGTTAAAACATCGTAGAATATTACTTGATGAACTGATAGGATTGACTGGTTTAAATCGTGAGGTTTTGTTAGGGAAGCTTAAGAAGATAAAGGAATATGTTAGGATAGATGATGATGAAGTAGTTATTGTGAAGCCATTAGATCTCGCTATTCATTTGTTAAAACAGGGATTATCTGTAAAAGAGATCAGTAGATATATTGATTGGAGTGATTTCGAGAAAGTATCTGCTGAAATACTTAATGCTCATAAATATTTTGTTAAGACAAACTTTAGGTTAACGAAGCCAGTTAAGTTAGAAATTGATGTGATAGGTGTTGATCCGAGAAGTGGTAGGGGTTTATTTATTGATTGTAAACATTGGAGTAGAGGAATACATAGGTCAGCTCTAGTAGAGATTGTTGATAAACATGTTAATAGAATCGAGAAATTCATTAAATACTATAGATGGGCTAGGGATAAATGGGTTTACTTTAAGTATCTACGTGAAATAATACCAGTAATAATTACATTAACTACTCCGTCACTGAGATACTATAAGAATACCTTGATAGTGTCTATTCAAGAGTTCAATCAAGTACTACTTGATCTATATACTGTGCTTGATCTATTCAATATTGAGCCATATAGGCTTGATGTCAAGTAATCATAAATACATAGTGATATATGGTATTATAGTTATTAAATATTTATTATACAAGTCACATAGTAGAGATTAGATTATAGGGTGATATGTTTGGCTAGAATAGTTTATCCGGAGGCTAAGTATATTAAGGAGATTGTTGATGTACTGGGTAAGTTAGTTGATGAAGTTGCTTTCCAGCTAACCCCTGATGCACTTGTAGTTAAAGCGATTGATCCAGCGAAGGTGGCGTTGATCGATATCTATATTCCACAGACAGCATTTCTTGAATATGATGTGTCCGAGGAAGAAACAGCTGGATTATCAGCTTCAAGTCTTTCAAAGCTACTTAAGAAGGTTAAGAAAGGAGATAGATTCGTAATGAATACAACCGAGGATCGTGTGGAAATAATTATTGAATCTGTGAGTAAACGTATATATAGATTCAGAAACTTAGAGATACCACTACCCGAGATCCCTGAGGCTCAGCTAGAGTTCAATGTTGAGGCTCAATTATTGATCGATGTAATTAAACAAGCAATTAAAGATGCTGAAGCCGTTGGTGATTATTTAGAGATAGAGGCGCCTAATAATGAAACACTATATTTGAGGGGGAAGGGTGCAACTGTTGCTGAAACGAAGCTTGTATCGGGTATGCCTGCACTATTATCATTAGAGGTTAAAGAACCTAGTAAATCCACCTATCAACTCGAATACCTAAAATACGTTGCTGGATTAACAAAAATAGCTGAATTAGCTAATCTAAGATTTTCAAGTGATGCACCACTAGAGCTAGAATTTAGTTTAGGTGAGGGTAGAGTAAAGTATCTGTTAGCACCTGCAGCGCTTTAGTGTGGGTTTTAAATATTGAATAATAAGCCAGAGATCATTCTTAAGAATCTAAATAGTATTTCTTCTTTTCTAGAAAAACTATATGCTAGACTCAAGGTAGATGTTGCTGGTATTGGGTGTAAAGAGATTGTTATAAATGTTGGTAGAGCGCTTGTTTTAAAGAAGCATATTGATAGATTATCGAGAGAAGATTCTAGATTAACGACTGAATATTATAAATATTATCGTAGATTAGTTAGATATGTGAGAGCAAAATTAATGGTTACAAAGATCTCAATAGCGTTAACAATAGGTATAGCTGCTTATATGATAGCATATGTAATTTTATCTATTCTACCACAGTCTCCTCTTGCCCCATATCTTCACTTGTTACCATTAGTCGTAAGTACTGGTGGATTTGCGATCGTAATAATTGTCATAACAAATATTCTATTATGGGTTACTATATTGAGAGATTATGATGCTAAAAAAGATTATGATATAGCTTTAAATATGTGGAATAGGATTAGATCAATTAAACGTAGATTAAGGATTTTAACTAAAGAATATAGGAGAAGCGAGGAATACATGCGTTTCTTCAAGAACTACAATTTTTGTAAATGTTTTGAAGAATTTTCAAAGTTTAAATCGTTATTTCAAGACTTTGTTAGTAGGATAAATGATATTAAATCGTGTAGTGATAGAGAATGTTTAATAAATAATCTAATAAAGATAAGAGATATTCTATCGAATATGGGGTCATTAGGTAGAATATGTGATACAATACATACAAGCGAATATAGGGTATCTATAGAGTTTGAACCAGAATTAATAAATAAATTGAATAGAGTCATAGAGGATTTGAGAGAGAGAAATAATATACTTGAAGAGAGTGGTGGTGTAATTAGATTAACTATCAGACACCGTACTATCGAGTTTGATCTACTGGAGCTGATAAAAACTTTATATAGTGGTTAACGTTTCTTCTGAGCCATCCTTTCCTTATAGAAGTCCATAATCCTTTTACTAGCTACATCGAAACTTGTAATTCCTTCCTCTAATAGTTTCTGGAGGAAATCCATACGAGTCTTAAGCTCCCAGTAAAGTTCATCTTCACTCCAACCCCTAATTTCTGCGAGCATTTTTAATCTAAAGCTTCTACGTATAACTTCCTCTGGATCATCTGGTATAAATGTATCTGTTGTTGGGTCCCATTGAAACATCTCCATAGGCTCTACTCCACGTTCACCAGTAACGATCTCCCATGTACGTACTACTCTACGAACCCATTTACCCTGTGGGCTCAATACTCTTCTCATCAATACGATGGCCCAGATCAGCGCGAGGAACGATTCTTGTACATTTAGAGGCGGGCTTCTTAAACGTACCAACGCTTCATGCGCTGAGCCAGCGTGGAATGTACTCATTGAACCTTGTCCCATAGCAGCTGCTTGTACTAGATACTGTACCTCCGCACCACGAGCCTCACCCACGATCACATAGTCTGCACGTGTACGTAGAGATGCTTTCAATAGTTGCATCAGACCGATCTCTGTACGTGTACTTGATTCTGATACTGCAAAGCTTGTACGTGTATATAGTGGTTGCCAGTGTGTATGCGGTAGTCTAAGTTCTGGTGTATCCTCTATGGTTACGATCTTAGCGTCTATCGGTATTAGTGTTAAGAGGCTTTGTAATGTAGTTGTTTTACCAGAAGCCATTTCTCCGATAACGAACATGAATGCTTTGTTTTCAACGAATAACCATAGGTAAGCCATCATTAACGGTGATAATGTACCATAACTTAATAGTTTAGGTGCAGTGAAGGGTTCTTCAGGGAATTTACGTACAGTCATACCGGGTCCACGGCCAGTTACTTCACGGGCATAGAATACGATTACACGGTGTCCTTCTGGTAGCGAATATTCTACTATTGGGAATGCTGTTGATGGTACAACACCTACTTTCTGACTAATCCATGTTAGGTACGCATTTATTTCATCATCATCGTGGAAAACTATATTAGTATCGATCCATCTAGCACCGGGCACTTCCTTATGTACAATAGCAACCGGAATATTTGGTCCTTCAATACTAATCTCTTCTACATAGGGATCCTTAAATAGTACATCTAAAACACCGTATCCCTGGATCTCACGTAGTAGTAGGTATCTAAAAGCTTCTTTTTCTCTACGGAAAGTATTTAATCCTTTAAGGACAGCAGCTATTCTCTCAGCGTGAGCCATTATTTTCTCGGGATCCTGTGCTTCTTCATATGTTAAGCTTAGATAAAGTTCCTCGAGTATTTGTTGAAATAATTTTTTACTATCTTCACTTAACTGAGGCTCATATACATAATATTTAGGTGGAGTTTCAAATGAGATCTTTACACGTGCTTGTCCTAATTGATACTCCATATAAGTATCAGTTATCTTAACATTTGTTGGTTTAATAGATACACGTTTGGTTAATGCTATTGATTTACGAATAGCCAAGAGACATACCACCCATTTAATCTATCCAAGTAAAATCCTATGTTAATCAACATATATATTATTACCCCTAATAAAGAGTATGTATTATAGTGTTTATAGATGATGAGTTTTCGGGGAGCCTGAAACAATTATGTAGAAGCGGTTACCCAACTGATCGCCTATCAAATGATATAGTATCTGGTTTTTGAGTAAACTATTAAAATCTATAATCCAATGTATTGTAGTGATTATTTAGCTTACAATTCATCTATATGGAGGTGTTTAGTATGAGTAGTGAGGAGAGAATATTTGATAAATTAAAACCTATGAGTCCCGGCCAAGAAGAGATTAAGAAGGCTTTACTTGACAAGAAGTATGAGATAATAGGTTTATTTGGTCCAACTGGTTCTGGTAAGAGTTTATTCGGTATATTATATAGTATTGACGCTGTTATGAAGAATGAGTATTCGAGATTCATATTATCTAGACCAGTAGTAGATGTTGTTACTGGTAAAGAATTGACAGCAGCTGATATTGGTGAACTATACTATGACCTCGCTACTAGTTATCTAAAAGATATTCTCGGAGGATTTATTGAATGGAGTGTTGTTGATGATCTAATAAAGACTGGTAAAATAGTTGTAGCTGATACACATTACTTGAGGGGTAGGACATTTGATGATTCAATAATATTTCTTGATGATGCACAGTGTATACCTGTTGAAAGCGCTGTCGAGATCTTGATGAGGATCGGTAATAATAGTAGATTTATAGTTGCTGGAGACCCTGTTTTCCAGAGACCGTATGGTCAAAGAGATAGTGCTTCAATGCTTCGTGAAATATTATTGGGTGAAGAAACAGCTAAAGTGATTGATCTGGGGCTAAAAGATATTGTGAGACCCGGTGCTAGGAGAGGGATTAGATTACTATTAGAGACTAGGATGAGGAGTAGAGTTTTAAGTGATTCTGAGAAACAAATACTAGACTCGATCAAGATACATGCACCAGACGCTGATGTAGTTACGGTTGTCGAGTTTATAGATGAGAAGAAAACATTTGATATTAAATCAGAACATACACCAGATGCATTAATAGTAGTTAAAGAAGGGTATTTGGGTAGAGTTATTGGTAGAGGGGGAGAGAGAATAGAAGCTGTTGAAGCAGATACTGGTCTTAGATTAAGAGCTGTAGAATTAACACTAGATTTTAAACCATTCATTAGAGCAATACACCCAGTAAACTGGGTATATAAGTTCATAGCAGACATAGACTTTGCTGGTCCAGACCTACTTATAAAAGTAGAACCAGATGCATTCGGAGCATTTGTTGGACAACGTGGATTCCACGTAAAATTCATAGATGCAGTAATGAAGAAACTACTAGGAGTAGGTGTTAGAGCAATAGAGGTCAAGAGGAAGAAGAGATAAAATATGTTTGTTCTGTAGTTAAACTAATATACAATATCCACTTATTATAATGAACTTATTACAATACAATTAAGTGATTAATGGATAACATTACTTTATGCCTATTATTCTATTCATTCTATTAAGCATATCTAATATTTCAAGTGCTTTATCGCCATAAGACCTAATTATTATAAGCATAGGTTTATTCTCCATAGACTCTTCATCCTGGATTATGAGGGCTAACGTAGTTGCATATACTTCTGTAGACTTTATAGTTGATGTATCAGCCTCTTTCCTCTTATATAGGAATAAAGGTATACTAGCGAGTATCAATACTACTGATAAAGCAATAGCTCGAGGCTCCGCTAGAAGCAGTAGACCTAAAATTAACAGGAATACCCCTGCGAATACATATGGTCTAGTAGTTTTACTTGTAATTTTGAAATCTCTTCTATGTCCATGTAAGAAGTTTAGTGATACTTTCTGAATATATTTTAATGGGATATAGAAATAGGAGATTATATAACCAACACGTGAAGTTATAACCGCTTCATTATTTAACCTATCAAGTCTTAACATTTCAACTTCTCCACCCATACCGGAGCGTGTAAATATTAATCTTTTATCAGTTAATATAGCGTTAATGTTCGATGTTGAGAGAATTAATTTTTCATAGCCTATAGGAAATATTGGATTCGTTTTTTCATAAACATATAGGTCATCAACACTAGCTCTATGAAGTATCTTTTCATCTTCAACTAACAAATTTTTTATATCGAAAGACTTGTTCAATTTCTACCTCCTATACGCTTCTTCCCTAAGATCCGTTATAATATATCCTATTTCTCGTAGGATCTCATTCCTAATACGAACTATGTCATCTTCTGTTATATCAAGTTCATTTTTAACGTATAATAATATTTCATCTAAATGTTTCATTATATTTTCATATATTTCATCTAATTCTTTCCTATGTTTACTTTCCTTTTTTATTTCAGCTTCTCTGAGAGACTCTGATATTTCGTTTTCCAATATACAGTCCCCTGTATTTCATATTATATATTTTTAATTATATAAATCTAATTAAAATAATGACTTTTAGAGACTAGACTATCTTCTTTTATTTATGTACATAAGTATCTAGTACTACCTGGTATTTTCTAGGAGCTATTGGTCTAACTATCCTTCCTTTCTTGAAACAATACTCTCTGACCCCGATCTTCTCTAATCTTTTACCTGCTTTTTTCTCTCCCTTCCTTATCGGATCCACATCCTTTCCAGCTTCGATGTGGAGGTATATATGTATCCATCCTTTCTCTCTAAGGGCTTTAACGGCATACACTAGATAATCTAATGCTATGTCTGGATAAGGCATTAATACACGATCGCTTGAATTAGCTAGTTTTTCTTCAATAACTTTAGCAGCATCACCTAGTATAGGGATAACTATATCTTCAACTTTATTCAACCTAATATTCTCAACCATATATCGATAAGCATCGGGGTTAATATCAATACTATATACTAATTTAGGTTTAGCGTGTTTAGCCATTATTATACTGAATAAACCAGCACCAGCAAACATATTAGTAACAATCTCTCCCGGTTCAACAAGTTTAGCTATACGTATATGTTCATAGCTTAGAGAAGGAGATATATAGACACGCGTGATATCAAGTTTAAATCTACAACCATGTTCTTTATAAATAGTTTCACTCCTCTTCTCACCAGCTAAATGTATATATTCACGAAGTCTATAATCACCTTTAACACCCGGTAAACCGCCCCAAACACTCTTAATATACGGTAGATCCCTTAAGATTCTTTCAGCGAGAGGTTTTAAAACCTCAGGATCAACGCCAAAAGGTATACGAATAACTAGTATATCACCAATAATCTCCATCCTACCCCAGATCTTCTCAGCTAATTCTTCACCTAAAACTTCACGAGCAACTTTACGTAAATACTTCCTAGTCATGATCCTCTCCTAAAGTTTCTATCAAGTAAACTATTTATTTATAATGAACAAAATAATGTGATAGGAACTATTTTTAATAAATTCTAGTCTTTAGGTATTTATCAAAAGAATATATTCCTACACAGAGGCTAAGTAGGTATTGGAGGATCGCGGAATACTAGATATAGTGTCTGATACTAAACAATTAGTTGAAAACATAGTTAGAGATAGTGGGTTGAGAAGTGAATTTAGAGACTGTATAGAATCTTTTCTATTTAATACTGTTATGTTTGATATAGCTTCAAAGATCTGTTGTGGTAGGAGGATCTCATTTAATATTGATAGGTATATTCCAAGAATTAAGAGGATATTGTATAAGAGGGAGTATCTTGAGTATCTAGAGGAAATGTGTAGGTATTATAGTGAAGTGTTACGTGATAAACCGAGATTAATAGTTGATATGGGTTGTGGTATAGGATTAAATCTATTAGTTAGTAAGAGATTATCTAAAGAGAAAACTCTACTTATAGGTATAGATACTAATGAGTGTTTCTTGAAAATAGCTGAGAAAATAATACCTGAAGCAATATTTATAAATGCTGATATAACAGATGATCTCTTGTTAAATAACTCAGTTGATCTTATGTATTGTACATTAGTTTTACATGAACTCCCAGACTTAAACGTATTATCTAGTTTCCATAGAATATTAAGAGATAATGGTAAAATCATAGTTTTAGATATAACATTAGATCATGTTCCAGCTTCACTCCTAGATATTATTAGGAGAATAAAGATAGGACTAAGATTAGATCCGGAGACTCCCTATAATAGGAGACAATTACTACTCGAAGTATTAAGCCGGGGTTTCAAGGTATTGAGAGAACATTATATGAAGAAAATAGGTTTTATTTGTTTTACAACACTAGTTTTAGCTAAACATATTAGGAAAGAATAGAATTTACACAGTAAACAAGGTTATAGATATATGTTTAGGGATTTTATATGAAAATAATTGATAAGAGATCATTTTATACATCGATGATTAGTGTAGTATATGTAATGGTATTATCTGGTATAGTTACTCCACATATAAGCTTATCAGTACTCGAAGAAGCTGGTTTATTCTGGGTTTCACTATTAACACTAGGTTTCATGATAGCTAGATCGACTGCTTCACTCATACATGCTCCTCTCTATCAAAGATACTCAGCTAGAATAGTGGGTGGTATTGGTTTAGGTTTATTAATTACGAGTTATTATCTATACAGTATAGTATCGCCAATATATTATCCACTACTACAGTTGATCACCGGTTTTTCCTCTGGACTGTTTTGGCCTTTAATGCAGAGTTTATTAGCACATGGTCTTAACCCTAATTGGAGAAGCCGGGGTTTCAGTATATATTTTATGGTTGGAGCGATTGCTGGTTATATGGGTTATCAGCTCGGGTCGCTTATATATGTTTATCTAGGCCCGGAGAACTTATATGTAGTAGCGTATATAGCTGGTTATCTATACTTAGCCATATACCTATTAATATCTCCTTCAAGTAGATTAGCGGTAAAGAGTAGAGGTAAAATTAAATATTCATTACTGAGGGGGTTCCGCGAGGTTTCGAGTTTATTACCACTAATCATATTCTTAGGCGGGGTTAATGGTTTATTGAAGGATTATCTAATAGCTTATGTTAAATTATTGACTGGATATGATGAACCAACAATTAGGCATTTCTGGAGTATAGCTGGTTATATAGGTCTTGTTATCGGATATATTGCTTCACATATTCAAGAAAAATATCATATGGATAGACAAGTACTTGTTTTCGGTTCACTAATGATCTCTTCTATTATACTATTACCTTTCATAACTAGTCCTTATATAGTGTTTTTAATCATAGCTTTCGTAATGGTTGGTACAAGGATACTTAGACCAATTATACGTGGTATAGCATCTAACAAGACTAGACATCCGGAAACTGGTATTGCTATAGTTAATAGTTTATCAAATATATCGGCTGGTTTATCACCATTAATAATAGCCATGTTATCATCTATACTTTAACTTCTATGTTAATTCTTCTTTCTTAATCATAATTAATGGTGTGATTGCCGAGAGCATTAGTGAAGCACTTAAGATAAATGTTAGTAGTGGATTTATAGTTAATAAGTATCCACCGACTTGTGGAGCTGGTATACCAACAGTTGATCTCATTGTATCTGTTAAAGCCCTAATTCTACCGATTGAGTGGTAGCCGTAAAGTATAGTTAATAGTGAATTATAAGCCGTGATCCAGAAAGCTATGCTAAACCCAAATAGTATCGGGGAGAGATAAAGTATTGGTTCATTAAATTGTAGAGCAACCACACCAGTAACTCCTAGTAATTCATAGATTATAAGAGCTTTCAAGGGTTTTATACGATCGGTTATTGAACCAGCTAAATAAGCAGTTATTAACATAGATATGCTGAGTATTGTTAAATAGTTTCCAAGATCAAGATCGGTTAATCCTCGGTACTGTTTAAGATAAGCATTTATCAACGGAAACCATAGTCTCCAAGCAAAACCATCTATTCCAGCAAATAATATCAGTGGTAAGTCTCTATGGTTTATCGAGGAAAATATTGATATGTAACCTTTTAATGCGTGTCTTAAATCAGTATTGATACGTTTTATTTCATGTAGGATCGCGAGTAGTTGTAGATATATAGCTATAGATAAAGCTAAAGTAATAGAACCTGATACAAGCATTAAGAAACTATATCCATAGGGCTCAGTTAATCTGCTAAGTATAAACGGTGTAACTGTACGTGAACCATTGAATAATATAGAGAATACGGCATAGACTCTACCCAGTATACTAGTTGATACTATGAATGCTATTAACTTAGTTCTACTCTGCATCCACATAAACATGCTTAGGTAAAGCATAGTATAAGCTAATGCTAAAACAGGGTAAAATGGATAGATAACTGGTAATATAAAAGCAATACCTAATAAGAAATTAGATAAGAAAAGTAATTCTCTGCTCCAACCACGATCAACCATATACCCTATCAAAGGAACAATTAAAGGGATGGGGAGTGAACCGAGAGTAGTCATTAAACCAATATCTGGTGTAGAGTAGTTGATCGATAATAGATAGAGTGGGTATAGAAACATAAAACTAGCTACACTAAAACCTCTAACAACAGTGAATATATATAGTGGTATCAATTTATACTCTACAAGACTCCGCACTAGCATACCCTCTTATAAAACACTATTATTTCCCCGACTGAAAAACCAGTGTAAGCGAGGAAAATAACATTTATTATACTAATCAATTTAGAAAAGTAATACTTACTACTTATTCTATCTACGTGGTTTCCCCGATAAATAATATTTACAAAACTCTCTAATTACACATCTACTACATTCTGGATTACGTGGTTTACAAGTCTTTCTACCATGTGCTATTAAGAGTAGATGCACCTTTAGATAATCCCGTGGATCAAGTATTTTCATCCAAAATCTTCTAATACTCTCATAATCGTATCTCTCTAAATATCCAAGTCTTTTAGTAATCCTAGTTATATGAGTATCTACTGGGAAAGTTGGTTTATTAAAATACATTATTAAAATAACATCTGCTGTTTTAGCTCCAACACCCGGTAGTTTAAGTAGTATTTCACGAGCTTCTTCAACTGAACTATTAGTTATATTATTTACTATCTTCTCTACAAAACCTGGTTTACTAAATAATCTTGCTAACTCTATGATCCTCGAAGCACGTTGTCTATACATCCCAGCTACGCGTATGGCTTCTACGATTTCATCAAAATTACTACTCAATATTTTCTCTGGAGTAATATCTCCAAGTATTTTCTTTAAATTCTCATAAGCCTTGATAGCGTTACGATCACTTGTATTTTGACTAAGCATAACCCCTACAATAAACTCAAATAATTCTCTCTTCCTAATACGTGGAGCTATGAATTCTGAAAGATCAATTTCTCCATAAACTCTCTCTAAATACTCCCCTATACGTTTTAAAACAATAGGATACATAAACATCCTCTCTATAACATTCTATTTAATGTATTCAATCAACTATCTAGTGATCAGGCCCGTGACCCTCCTTCATCGAAGAGGATATTCCTCTTCTTCAGTAGTGTATAGTTCATCATACTCCTATGGTTTTAATTCTTCTATGTTTAAGTGTTAATAAACTGTTCTTATCCTTAACTATAAAACTATAGTATAGAATATATTATGAGGGTAATGATCATTGTTAAAAGTATTGCTGGTATCATATACTTATACCCCTTAACTATAGTGGTTTTCAAATATTGTGCTGTATAAATATAGCATAGGTGGAGAGGAGATCCTAGATATCCGAGAAAAGCAGATAAATAAATAAGAGAAGCTGTTTCAACATCGAATTCTATGAAACTACTTAGTATTGGAATAGATAATGCTATACCACTACTAACAACACCTACTAGAGAGGAGAGAATAGCTGGGAGCAAAATAGTTATGAGGAGTGGGTTAGTTGTTGATAAATAGCTTGTTAAACAAGATAGATCAATTACTTGGAATACATTACGGAGAAACATTGCAGTATAACCGATAAAAGCTAATTCAATTGCTTCTCTACCAATAAAGCTTCTAATAGCTTTTCTAAGTTCAATTCTAGATAGAACTATTAATAAATAGATCCCTATAGAAACACCTAATACCATAGATAATCTCTTAACTGGTAAAGGATATCTATAATCTAGGAATCGCGTCATAGTTATAGTCAATCCTATAGCAGTTAGCATTGGAATTAATAGTTTAACTAATAATTTATTATTGGGTTTCTCAACTTTATTAAATCTATATATGTTAGAGGAGCCTTTAAGGGGGAACCCGATAACATATCCAATAAAGATCATGAATAGAGCGATCGGTACTTGTCTAACAATGATACTCCATAGATCAACGCCGGTCAGACTAGAAGTAAGGATCAATACAGTACTCAGAGGATAAACTATGAAAATAACATGTCTAAACCATACATTAACAAATAATTTACGAATACGATCCAAACCTATATATCCACCAACACGATCAACTATTGGAGCAGACATTAAAGCTCCTCCAGGAACAGGTAATAAACCGAGAATAGCTGGTGTAAACATAGCTATTAATCTAGGTCTCCTAAGAAACAAGATCAATTCCTTACCTAGCTTATCTATAAAACCAGTCACTCTATAGAGAGAAACAAATACTGCTATCAAATACATGATTACAATAAGATCCCATGTAGTACTATCTATTGAAACATTATAGAGAACATCTAAGATAGAGTATGGTTTACCTATAAGTAATAACATTATAAAACCCACGATCAAGAAGATTGCCCAGATCGGGATTTTTCTATAGAGTAATATGATCAAAACTATTATTCCAAACAATAAACCAGTACATGGATCAAGCATTTTTAATACCCACTACTAACTATTATCATGACCCAAACATCTATGAGTATAGAAGATTAATTTTAAATAAGAATTAATAATAAAGCATGATTCATTATGGATATATTCTTCCACGGAAACGCGGGAAGGGTGTAGCGTCTCTAATATGTTCTAAACCAGCAATCCACATAACTAGTCTTTCAATACCTAATCCAAAACCACTATGTGGTACACTACCATATCTTCTCAGATCAAGATACCATTTATACTCTTCCGGATCTAATCCATTCTCTAATATTCTCCTATATAGTTTCTCATAGCTATCTTCACGTTCACTACCACCAATTACTTCACCATAACCCTCTGGAGCTAATAAATCAAAACCAAGCGCTAGTCTCTCATCGTTAGGATCTAGTTTCATATAAAAACTCTTGATCTCCTTTGGGAAATGTGTTATAAAGAATGGTTGATCAAACTCCATAGTTAATACTCTCTCTTCATCAGCGCCAAGATCATCTCCCCATTTAACATCTACTCCCTTCTTCTGTAGAATCTCTATTGCTTCATCATATCTTATCCTGGGATAAGGTGTTTCTAATGCATATTCGAGCAACTTAATATTCCTACCAAGAACTTCAAGTTCTCTTCTAC
>NJDP01000097.1 GCA_002254665.1 Desulfurococcales archaeon ex4484_58
GCCCATCTGGGGGCTCCCGCTCTCACGGCCCCTACCCGTTATCGGCTTGGCGGGCCGTTACCCCGCCAACTACCTGATGGGCCGCAGCCCCATCCTCGGGCGGCTCGGCAGCGATAACCCCCGCCGAGCCCTTTCGGGGAGGAACCCTTCCAGGCCTCCTCCCCTATGGGGGATTATCTCCAGTTTCGGGGGCGGTCCAGACCTTTTTCAAGAAATAAATGTCTCGGGTATCGAGTTTGTTTTTATTGATAAGAATTTCGAGAATAAACTTGAACTTACTACATTTATTTTTTTATAAATAATTTATTACATATTCTATTAGTTAAATCAAGTAGTTCTTTACGAGAGGTTATTTCGTAATACCACATTTTATGCTTATTATGATAATATATTTGACCATAACCAAGATAATCCTTTATTTTCTCTAGAATAGCTTTGTTCTTCTGAGGCAAACTAAACCTCGTAACAACACATATACCAGCACGATATCTCTTATCTTTTCTAAATACAATAATGAAAGATGCTTCACCATCTATTAATCCAGCTAAATATCAGTCATTCATTGTTTCTCTCCTAATAATCAAGAAAGTTTCTATATAAGCTGGTCTGGACCGCCTTTCCCGGAGTTATCCCCCTCCCGAGGGTAGGTTAGCCACGTGTTACTCAGCCGTTCGCCACGCCCCGCAGCGGCGGGGCGTACGACTCCCATGGCTTAGCCCCACCCCGATAGCGGTCGGGTCCGGCAGGATCAACCGGTGTTACGGCCGCAAGTGGGTGTGTGGGTTTAGGGGGTTGGGAGAGGCTTGGTTTGTTGTGGTAGTGGATGTATAGTGCAGCTACTGATTAGCCTCCGTCAGACCTAAGCGTCCCAGGGGTAGGTTAACCATTCTCCCCTGGGGGGCTTAGGTCTCCATATAGTAAGAGATAAGTATCCTATGGATAAATGGTATTGTCTAGACTTATATATTTTATGTCTAGGATTATTTAAATGCTTAAATAAAAACATTATATTTGTCCCCGCGGCAGGAGATCAGCTTCTCACCCATACAGCCCGGGCTAAGCCCGGTGTCGAAGCCATGCCGCCGCCGGGAGCCGCGGGGTACCAATATATTATTTTTAATGATAACCGATTATATAGTTTAACTCTCCCCCGCTCCAAGCTCCTCCATCGGCAAATATATCTTATCCAAACTATAACCTAAACCAACAAGTATCTTCTCTAAATAACCACTCCTCCTAATAATATCACATATAGTACAAGCTAGACTTGAACCCTCAATAACACCACTCCTACTCCCAGCGATCATAGACAGTATATTATCCAGCCCCTCCCTAATCTCAGGGATACTAAGCAATAAATCAATATATCTAGGCCTACGTTTACCAGAAACAACATAGTTAACTAAAGGTTGCTTGATACCAAGAATCCTAGAAACCTCTAACTGAGACAATTTATAATCAACAACTAATCTATAAGCTAGATAAAGCTTTATGGATGGTAAAAGCTTCCTAGTATAAACCTCACATAAAGCATACCTATACTTCTCCAAGACACGCTCCACCATTAACATAATTTATTAATATAAGGTTAAATAACTTAGTTATCATACCAACCAAGAATACATCGAAGATACAAAGACTTATTTTACCAAAACAAAAACAGAAACAAAAAATGAGGTGTAAAACACTGAAAGCCAGGGAAATAGCTAGAAAACCACGTGTAATAGTAGATCCAGATACACCAGCAACATATGTAAGAGCATTAATGCGTGAATACGATGAAACAATAGCATTGATCATAGACAAGAAACGAGAAAAACTAGAAGGATACATAACATGGCGTGAGATAATACAGATAACAAGCCACTACTCAATAAAAAGAGCAATAGACTTAGCATTAACATATCCAATAGCATATAGTAACGATGAGATAGACAAGATAGTTAATGAACTAGAAAAGGAAAAGATCTATGGATTACCAATAGTGAAATCAAAAGAAGAACCAATACTAGTAGGGGTAACGACACTAGCAGATATAGTTAAGAAACTATATGAAACCGGATACAAACCATTAGCAGAAACAGTAGCAGAGACAATGACCACAGGTAACCTAGAAGAATACATAGTATATAATAATGAAAGAGTAAGTAAAGCATGGAGCAAACTAGTATATCGTGGAAAACCAGGATTAATAGTACTACGTAGTAGAGAAGAACCTGTACCAGTAGGTATACTGACACCAGGAGAACTATTAAAAACAGGGAAATGGTTCTTCCATAGAGAAAGCGAACACGGATTAAAAACCATGGCAAAAATCAAGAGAATTATGCTTAGAGGAGCACCAACAGCAACACCAGAAACACCAATAGAATACGTAGCAAGACTAATGGCTGAAAACGATTTCACAGTAATACCAGTAATAGATGAAGAAACAAAGAAGATAGTAGGAGTAATAACGTTATACGATATAATAAAAGCATATATTGAAGGAGCAAAACCAGGTAGAGTCAAACCAGTTAAGAAACCATTGCTGCCAATAATTGTTAAACCAGAAGAAAAACCATCGTATATATCAACAGACAAGATACTAAGCCAAGTACTAGTATCTAGGAAACAAGTAGAAACACTAACCGGGCTAACAGCACTAGAAATAGCTAGACCAGAACTACCAGCAGTAACCATAAACGATACAATAGAACATGCTAGAAAAACAATGATCAGGTACAAAACAAACTATCTATTAGTGGTCGATGAAAAAGGAGGATTGATCGGAGTAATAACTAAATGGAACATGTTAAAAGCACTAGGATTAATGGGTCCGATATGGAGGAGAAGAGTATACGATAGATTATTCATAGAACACATAGTAACAAAAGACCCACCCAGAGTATTGATAAATGATAGTATAGAAGAAGTAGCATTAAAAATGGTTGAGTCAAAAACAGAGATAGCGATAGTAGTAGATGAACATGGTAGAATACAGGGATTCATAACTAAAGATGATCTCATAGAAGCCTATGATAAGTTATTAAGAGAACGGGCGAGAGTAGAGAATATTATGACGCCACGTATGCTGGGAATAGTTCATCCACACCATAGCTTAAACCATGCAATCAAGAAAATGACTACATTCTACATAGATGCATTAACAGTATATGATGGATCAAAAATCCATGGAGTATTATCAGCTAATAGACTACCATTCATAGCATATGAAGATTCACTAATAAGCTCTAAGAGTAAATACGTAGTATGGGTTAAGAGAGTTAAAGAAAAAGGATTACGTAGAGCAAGATATATCAAGGTAACACCACTACTCGTAATAGATGCAATGGTTAAACTACCACCGGACACATACGTGAAAACAAGCGATGACGTAGTAAAAGCGATCGAGTATATGAAGAAACATAATATAGATGGGGTACCAGTAGTAGATGAAGATGAGAAAGTAGTAGGTGTAGTTGCTAAGACAGATATTATCAGAGAACTAGCTAGAACAGCTAGATTAAGGATAGAACGAGGACTACCAGTCACGGTCTCTAAGAAAAAGAAGGGGAGAGGTGAAGAAGAATCTAAGTAGATAAAACACTTGTTTTCTCAACGATTTTTTCAACTAATTGCTTCAAAGTAATAATACCGACTACCCTCTCATTACTTAATACAACAACTCCTCTACATTTCTTATCAACCATCATGTTATAGACCTCCAGTAAACTGGTGGTACTAGAGACTTTTAACGGTTTATAACGCATATAATCTGAAACCAGCATAGTCTCTAATCTCTTCCTACGATATTTAATCTCAACATTATCGTGTAGATCAATTAAAGCACGAACAATCTCCTCAATAGTAATATAACCCATTAACTCACCATCACCACTAATAACCGGGAGATAAGACAAATCATATTCAACCATCAACTTCCTAGCATAAACTATCCTATCACTAGGCTTCAATGCAACCGGGATAACTTTCAAAGCATCAGAAACCCTCAAACCTCTAAGAGGATCACTACATCTCAAAACCTCCCAACGAGTAACAAGACCTTCAACACCATGATCGCCGACCACCGGCACCGAACCAATATTATATTTAACCATAACTCTAGCAACATCAAGAACAGAAGCATCTGGAGAAACAAATTTAACATCACTATTCATAAAACCAGAAACCTTAAACCTACCAGTAGAAACACTGAGACTACGTGGAAGACCAAGCTTCATAGCAACATCCCATTTAGTCAATATACCACTAAGATCCCCGTCAACAACCAACACACGATCCAAACCATACCTATCCATAGCTTTAACCGCTTGAAATAAACTAGTACTCTTCTTAACTATGGGAAAATTTCTCAACGCGCAATTCAATACATTAACGTGAACACCCATAATAATCCACCTCTATATAGTCATAGAAACATTATATCAGACTGACTAGATAGAATTTTCTATAATCTAGTTTTGTTTTAAATAGATTGAATTATAACAATTTAAATAAGACAAAAGTATAAATATTTGGTAACCAAGTTTATTTTCTTGGAAATAAACCCCCTTAACCGAATAAAGATAATAAAAACAAACAACTTAGAAAGAGATAACTAAAAAGCTTGTGGGCGTAAGAATGTCAATTGATTTAACATTGTTATTAGGTTTTATGGAAGCTTTGAATTTTGTTCATAAAGTGGCCAAGAATATATATAGTTCAGCTATAGAAAATAAAGAAGCAATCAATAAATTACAAAAAATAGTTGAAGAAGCAGTAGAGGATGCTTTTAATGAGTTTATCACCAATTTTAGAGTAATAAGTCAAAACGCTACTTCAAGTACTCTTAAAACAATTTATGGGAAATACGTCAAAAAAGGGCGTTCCTTGTTTCACGCGTTTTTACAGTATTTCCACGAAAATGGAGTAGCAGGAAAGGAAGCCTTCATATATGCAAAAATATTAGAAGCTTTATACATCAATGCTCTAAATAAAAAGTTTAATTCTGAAAAAGAACTTTATATGCATTTAAAGAATCTATATTTACCTAAATACTTTGAAAAAATAGAAGGAACTAAGAAATTCATAAAAGTAGTCAAGCTGCTTAATAAGGGAAAATTCAACGTACCTCCTTATTACGATAAATTTTATAAAGAAATATTCGACGACAATGAACAACATCAAAATACTGCCATAAATCTCTATGGAACACCATTATCAGGTAAGTCACTACTTCTATCATATGCTGTATACAAGCATTTACTAAAGAATATTAACAATAATAAAAATCATGTTTTAGTACTCTATTTTGCTCCTATTACAAAAATAGATGGTACAAAAGATGGAAAACAATTAATAGAAGACCTAAGAAAAACTCTCACAAACATGTACGGAAAAATATATGTTGTAGTGGATAATGCTAATAGATTATCACAGGAGATTATAGCAGATATGATCTCTAGTATTGAAGATTTAGGGGATGAAGATATTCGTGTCGTTAAACTTATTTTTATTTCTAGATACCCATTAAAAATACCGGATCATAAAATTAACTATATAAATCTTCCATACACCTATATAAATGATTACTATATTAAAATTATAAAACACATACTTATCAACTGTGACAAAACTTTAATGGAAAGCTACATCAAAAAACTTAGGAAGCTTTCACCGAACATACTATATGAAATTCAATCAGAATTATATAAGACGACTCAACCATGTATAGAGCTATACAAACATACAATAATGAAAAAACAAGTACAACAAATTATCTCAAGTATCGTGGGAAAAATAAAATCTTACAGAAATAAATATCTCGCTAAAATCCTCGAAGCTATATTAAGTTTAAGCTTAGCAAAAATAGATATACCTTTATCTGAAGAGTTTTTTGAGAACTTGATCGAAGTGCCTAAAGAGGAGAAATCTCTATTCAAAGACGCATACGATAAGATAATGAGCTATCTAGTGGATTCTCGGAAAAGTATATTCGAGGTCATATTAGATCGTGACGACGAAGTATTAAAA
>NJDP01000098.1 GCA_002254665.1 Desulfurococcales archaeon ex4484_58
GTTTATCTTGTTCTCTTTATTTGAAACTATAGTTTAGTTTAGAATAACGGAAAATAGAAGGTCTATAACAACTATATAATGGTTTATAGTATGGTATTATCCCTTGGTTTCCTCGAAAACTCATATAATTGTTGTTTATGTATCGCTTATGAGTGGAGAACAGTATAGATTTAGGGGAAATGTTTTATTCTTGTCTTTATTATAATATCCATGTTTTGTGGTTCTGTTCTTTATGCGAAAAGTTTATAAACTTATGCTTGGATAGTATTTTATTGGGTGTGACATGTGTCAAATCTTGAGATGGAAGAGAAAATTGAGTTATTAAAAAGTATTCTTAAGGAGCTACATAGAGGAGCTAGTGTTGATGAGTTAAAAGAGAGGTTTAGAGAGGTTCTCAGTAAAGTTTCACCTATAGAGATACCTTTTATTGAACAACAATTGATCAGGGAGGGTGTTAGGGTTGAGGATATATTGAAACTATGTGATCTCCACGTAGCATTGTTTAGAGAAGCACTTGAATCCCGAGAATTATCTGGTGTATCAGAAGGTCATCCAGTTGATCTACTTGTTCGTGAGAATGAGTGGTTGATGAAACAAGCTGAGATACTTGGTTTATATGCTTCACAATTAATGAATACGGATGATCTAGGTCAGGCATTGAATATCTTGAAGACTATGACTAGGATTACCGGTGAATTGAGGAAAGTTAAGATTCATTACAGGAAGGTTCAAATGCTAATATTCCCCTATCTAGAGAAGAGAGGGGTTTCAGCTATACCCCGGGTATTATGGGGTAGAGAGGATCAAGTTATTGTTAAACTTAGGAAATTCTATGAGAAAGCAGTTAAAGCAATCGAGAACAGAACATTGGAGTTAGCTCGAGAAGCTGGTAAGATAGCAATGGAGATATCTAAAGAGATAGGAGAACTTATTTTCCGAGAAAACAAGATCCTGTATCCAACAGTATATGCTTTGTTTGACGAATCGGAATGGGCTACGATCTATTATGAATCAAATAAAATTGGATGGTTAATAGATACTAGTAGTTTTAAATGGAAGCCAAGTGTTGAACCTAAGTATCCATATATGATCAAGCCGATCGTTACACCGGAGCAATTAGCTAAACTACCAGTTGAAGTAAAGAATATTCTCGAAAAAAGCGGTATTACACCAGATACCTATGAGATTAAGAAAGAAAACGATATTGTTCTAGAGACTGGATTTATAGATAAAGAAGAGTTAGAGGGATTACTTAGAGCTTTACCAGTTGAGATAACATTTGCTAACAAGGATCACCGGGTTAGAATGTTTAGTGAAAGTATGTTTCATAAAGGTTTCTTGAGAACAAAAACAATTATTGGTAGAAAACTAGAGTATTGTCATCCACCTAGACTTGAACCTTTAGTTAAGAAAGTTGCACGTGAGATATTGAGTGGAGAGAAACCATATAGAGTTTTCTGGACAAAAGTAGGTGATCGTACAATTAGAGTATTGATTGCCCCGGTTAAGAACCGTGATGGCGAAATAATAGGTGTCGTGGAACTTGTTGAGGATATGACTGATATAATTAATAATGTTGAGGAGATCAAGAAGAGCATAATGGTTTTGTAGAATTGAAGAAAACATTATTCGACTTAATATCCCGGTACATACTACCATCAGCTAAGAGATTATTAGTTGAAATACTATATAGTAATGGATTAAACAAGACAGAGATCGCCATGAAACTCCATATGTCTCCATCAACTATATCTAGGTATTTAAAGAGAGAAAGAGGAGCTACTATACCCCTGGAAAGCGATACATTCATATATGAGTCGATCAAGAAATTAGCATGGGATATTATCTCTGGTGAAAAGAATCATTATGAAGTTGAAGAAGAACTAGCTAGAATAATTCTCCGGGGAATGTCGAGGAAGATATTTTGTAGATATCATAAGATGATGGATGAAGAAATAGATATTGTTAATTGCCGTATATGTACAAATCTATTCAGCAACCTATAATAGTTTATTAAGGATTTCTTTGATCTCTTCAATAGATAATGTTATACCTGATAATCTATTAATCTCATTGATCAGCTGATCACCGTATCTATCTATTAATCTATTCAATTCACTACTTGTAAACCCATAATCACTTAATGTTTCATCAAAACCTAGTTTCTCAATAAATGAGTTATAGGCTTTAACAGCTTTAACGTAATCACCGGATATAGGCTTTAATGTTTGATCAATTGGTTTTAATAGTTTAGCCATTATCTCTGGATAAGCTTTATAGATCAACCCGATCAATTCTTTATAGAGTATAGCTAATCCAGCGCCATGTGATAGTTTCGAGTTATACCCGGTTAATATGTGCTCTAGTATATGTGGTATATGTGTATAGCCATGATCAATACTTATACCGGCAATCATAGATGCATAGAGTAACCAATATCTATACTCAACATTTCTCTGGTCATTAATTGTTTTCGGTAGATACTCGACTATGTAACTTATAGATTCTCTAGCAAGTAATTCTGTATAGGGGCTAGAGTATTTAGAAGTAGCTGATTCAACTGCATGTGCAAAAGCATCTAGTGAAGTATATATTGTCTGGTCAATTGGTAAAGATACCGTATACCTTGGATCATCTATCGATACCGTAGGATAACCAGTTGTAAACCCAACCTTCTCCCCAGTCTCCTCCAAGGTGATAACTGAGAAACGATCAATCTCAGAACCAGTACCATGTGTTAAGTTAACTGCTAACATAAAAGGTTGTTTCTCGGGAGGTTTTCGAGTACCTTTAATGTATTCATCGATCTTACCACCACCAACAACTAATACTCTAGCAGCTTTAACTAGGTCGAGAACACTACCACCACCAATACCTATGAATCCCTCAAACAATACACAACGATAATACTCTACGAGATCATATAATAGTTTATCAGTAGGATTAGGGAAAGCTTTATCCCAAACACTATACTCTACCCCATTCTCTTCTAAGACTCTAACAATATCGTTTAAAGCACCGGATATACGTGCTGAGGATCTACCGGTAACGATCAGTAATTTACTGTATCTATCCAGATACTTAGAGACTTTATCAACTATGTGGGTTCCGAAAAATAACTTGACACCACCACTATAAACCATGAAATTCCTCAAAATAAACCACCATTACTCTTCATTAAATAACCAATAATATCTAAACCCTAAGTAATGCTATTAATCAATTTCCCTAGACCTATAGAGGTAGATATTTTCGTATAAAATCCATGATCGAATTACTCTTTATTTGAAACAAATATTCTATAAGCTTCCTCTTCACCTTCTCTATGTTTGTATTTCTGTGGATTTAAAGTAATCTCCGGATCGGCCTCTTTAAGTATCTCCTCGATTAAAGGATCAAATATTATTACAGCTATAGTTGCCTCATTATATTTTAGCATATATACATAAACTTTATTGTTAAAGAATTTATTAGAAGCAAATGCTTTCTCAACGATATGGCGGTCTACGTAGATCCTAGAACTTCCAGTTTCATAATCTATTACGCTTATTAAGTATCTATATCCTCCTTTCTCAACGTATCTAAATAGTTTCTTAACAATCTTATCTCTACCAAATGTCTCGTCATGAAACAACTCGTAATCACGACTACCAAGTTCAAGAAGAGCTCTTATAAAACCTCTATTAGCATAACACTCTGCTAATACGAGGATAGATATAATGATCCCCTCGTTAAATCAATAGTTTTAGCTGGTTTTCTCTAATATTCTCTCCTCGATCAACTTCTTCGGTTTATAAACCAGGAGATCATAGGCATCAACTAGTTTCTCAGACAACTTATCCATATTCACTCTATATATGATCGTTGCACCTCTAGAATCTCTCAATACATAATAAGTTATAACTTCTCTGACCTTATCCCATATAGCCGATATAAGATGAGGATTATGCGTAGTAATTATGAATTTCAATCGATCAATAGTTTTAGCTAAGTGTTCAGCTAGAATCCTAGAAGCATATGGATAAACATGGCTCTCCGGTTCTTCAAACAATAGTACTAATCTATTTTCTAAGTTATGAATACCAGCATAATCATAATTACTATAAATAGCTGTCAAGTAATATAGGAACCTATAGAAAGTATCGGATAAAACATTTGGAGAAACCTCATAGTCATAATCAAAAACAACTAATCGACCCTCACGGAGAAACTTTGCTTCTATCCTTATTTCATACTCCTTAAATATTTCATTGATTAGACCTATTATTGATTTCTTTTTATAGAGTATATTATTCAGGTTTCTACCTAGTTCATCTAAATATTCAACTGGAACATCAATTTGTTTCTTTGAATCAATTATATTAGCTATGACATTAAAACGATCAAATGCATAGAGTCTCGTAGTATAGGAGAAAACAGTGGTAGTCTTTGGCCAATAGATTAAGTGTTTAAATAATAGTAACCCCTTTATATGGGGAAATTCGGTGTATGTTATATTAGAATCATGCTTAGTCATTAACTCCGTTTTTACATCGCTTATTACAATAGATCTAAGAGTATCTTCTTCAACCTCACTTATTTCTATCTTCTCTCCCTTTAGTCCAAAGAAAAATAGTTCATCAAATGAACTTACACGTAATATTGTTGATAACAATGGTATATTTTGTATATATGAATGGTATTGTTGTGCTTCATTTGCAAGCTTATGAACATATCCTATTAGGGATAATGCTTCTAGTATATTTGATTTTCCTGACGCTGGCGGTCCTATGAGTATTGTTATTTTATCAACTTCTAACGTTGCTTCTTTTATTGATTTATAGTTTTTTATCTTGAAAATACTCTTTTTCATATTTACTATACACCTTATTCTACAATATTGTAACGTGGAATAAAGTATTTATCTAATTTTTGCGAAGTCTATCCTAAGCAGTTAGCGTTATTACTTCATTTAATTCAAAACTATCTTTGAGTGCGTTTTATTCTATGCTAAGCTCTACTTTTTCTTCTCTGATCCCTTTATTCTTTTCAACAATAATACATTGTTTTGCTATAGTATTCTTGGCTATAGAGCGAGCTTTTTCTAATTCATCATAGAAACCTATTATTTCACCATTACAAACCACTACGTACTTCCTTCTCCATGCACCTGGATTTTTTAGTAATTCTTTTATCTTTTCTTCGCTTCTACGACGTGCAATAATATATTCTAGGTATTCTCTTTTACTACTCAACGTAGTTTTCCTCGAGAATTTTACAATAAATTAATATTTAACAATATATTATTCCTTATCTAATAAGTAGTATTTCTACATATTTTTTATACATTAGCTTTAAAATATTTGGAGGAAGCTTTTCTTCAACATATATAGTTTTTACGGTGTATATATGTGGTTACTCTACGTATACTATTCTTCTCTCTATTAATATTATTGAGTGTAGTTTATTCTAGTCCAGTATCTTTACAAGTCTATTCTCAATCCGGCGATCATGTAGTATATGTTCCACAAGACTATGAAACTATAAGTGAAGCTATAGATAATGTTCCATCAGGTACAACGATTATTGTTACAAGTGGTGAATATAGAGAATCGATCTCTATCTATAGTAAATATCATTTAACAATAGTTGGAGAAGGAGATGTAGTTATAAAACCCAGTGGTGCTCCAACTTACGTGATAAGTATTTCTTCATCATTAAATATAGAATTAAAGAACATAGTGATTAATGCTAGTGATTCTGTATCACATGGTATTGATGTAAGAGATTCGGATGGTATAGTGTTTGAGAATA
This sequence comes from Desulfurococcales archaeon ex4484_58, assembly GCA_002254665.1. GTDB lineage: Archaea > Thermoproteota > Thermoprotei_A > Sulfolobales > Desulfurococcaceae > EX4484-58. The sequence continues at coordinate 5,794 of NJDP01000098.1, forward strand.
TAACGTTTGATACAGATATGAATAGAGGGAAGTGTATTGAAGTATTTAGTTCAGCGGGTATAGTTGTGAGGAACAGTACGTTTAAGGGTTTTGTAGGTTTACATTTAGGTGGTGTGAATGGTGCTGAGATCGTTGATAATAAGTTTGTCGAG
>NJDP01000099.1 GCA_002254665.1 Desulfurococcales archaeon ex4484_58
ATCCTAGATATTATCTTTAAAAACTCTATAAATAACTTACATAATTCCTCTAACCCCCTCCGATCTCTAATTCTACCCCTATATTGGGATAGATCCCTACCTTTAACATGATCTCTTACAATAACGTATTGATCACCATATTTCTGATAAAATCTAATACGTGGAACGCCGTCAAAACTCTTCTTACTAAACAATTCTAGGATCTCGGGATTTATACGTGTATCTTCAACAAATTTGATAATAACATAGCTTCCATCCTCCATATCCCTACCTAAATAAGTATCATTCTGTATCTGTTCCTCGATATGAAGACCCATAGCTGCTACGAGTGAAGCAATAGGGTTTTCAATATATTTTATAATGTCTCCATAAGCACTCTTTAAAGAATCTAGATAGTCTATCAATCTATTGATCCTAGCTTTAACCTCCTCTCTATAACTACCAAGATAATTAAATATATGATGTAAAGCAAGGATCTGTGGTTCAACCACTAGTTTCTTCTTATAACTATCACCATACTCTACTGTACGTGGAAATAGTATAGCTAGTAAAATATATATTTTATCAAGAGGATGCATTAAGAAATCTATCTCCTGATCCTCAATATACTTGCATAATACACCACCTATATAGTCAATATATCTCCGAGTATCACTGGAAATCCTCTTATATCTATCATGATCACTCTTAAGCCTATCAATACTACTACATATATGCTTAATAATAAACTCTATATCATTAACCAAGTCTCTATAGCCAGCATATACCGTGTCTTCTCACCGTAATGAATTAATAAAATTTATTCACTTCTATATAGAAAAATGATTATAGAGTATAAAATATTCTACGAGGAGTACACTGGGGTATTTAATGAAAACACTAATATCTTGTATTGTTAAGAAAGGAGATGAGATCGTTGAACAATACTACGACGTAGTAGATATTATAGATTCAATTACTATAAGGGGAGAGATATTAGATACGGGTCTACCATTAAAACATCTACCTAAAAACCTCTTAAAAATAAAATCATCCAGATCTGGTGAGTACTGGATCATATTTAATCATATATATAGAGAACATCTTAACATCTATCTACTAACAGATGATCATGAGAGAGAAGAAATAGTTGAGCCACAAAAATTCAAATCTAAAACTACAGCTAAAATAATAGTCTCTACCCGTAAAGATGATCTAGTTTTTGAAATAAATATTGTACCAAAACATTATAAACCCGTAATAGGAGACCTTATACACTACTATTGGGGTCTATTTGAGAAGAACTATTTGATAGAAATACCTATAGACCCGGATAGAATCATAAATGAACTCAAGAAACTCTCTATCGATAAACGTATTTTAGACGGGTTACTTGAGAAAACCAGTCTAAATAAAATGATTGTAATGAACATTATTTTAGTAGCTGCACTAAAAAATGATAGAGAACTACTTGATATTATCATTAAGAAATTCTCAGTTAAATTTGGAGAATCTAAGATTGAGGGCATAATAGATGATATACTGATTGGAATTGAGGGTTTATGTAATGAAGCTTGTCGTAGCTATAACACTGGATCTTTAAAGAGTATCGTAGAGGCAGTTTATCTATTAAAAAATCTTAAATCTAAGCTTCACGTAACTGTTGAGAAAAAATATAATAGATTCGATCTCTTGGTTTCTTTGATTATACCATTATTAACTGTTATTGTATATGTATATGATCAAACCATATTCTATAGCTTATATTTACCTCTAATCACGCTTGTCTTAATCTTGCTATTAACTTTATCATCTATTGAAACCATTAGAAAACATGCTTTACATCAGAGATACTCAATATTATATAGTATAGTTGATTACTTACGTCGTAGAGGTGATCTATTACTTATACTAATCTTTATAGTTTCGTTAGGTCTACCAATTATAGTTGATCTATCGCTTACTGGTTTCCAATTATCTAACACGGGATTAAATATTGGTGTAAAACATGTGTATCTACCTTTCATCTTAGCTACAATAGTATTAGCTCTATCCATAATAACATATGTTGTTAAGTTAGATGAACTTGGTTTTATTAATGAAAATGCTTTGTTTAGACTTATTTATAGAAAGACTCTCCTATTTATGCTAATAATTTTAGCTACTACTATCTATTATGTAATGTTTATTAGTGAACTATTCACTATTATCCTCTACATATTATTGATCATGTTAATGGTTATTATTCTCATTAGAGTACATAAAATATTTACTCGTAGAGGCCTCCAATATAAACTGGTTGATCCTGAAACTATAATCTCATATTGTATACTATCGCGGATCAAAGGATTACTTGATAAGACTAAGAAGTTAAATAATATAGATAACTTTAAACTTATCAATAAATATTTAGAGGAGCTAGATCAATATTATGGTGTTGTACCAGTGTATATAAAACAGTATATTAAAGAATGGAGTATAACGATTGATCAAAGGAATAAAAACAGGATCCTTGAAAAAATCATCGAATACATCGACGATGAATTGAAGAGTCTAAAGAAGAAATTGAAGTTAGGGGGATCAATATGTGGTATCTAGTACTTGGTCCGGCAGGTAGTGGTAAAACTACTTTGATCTGTAATTTGTATAGCTATTTACATTACCTATCATTAAAGAATCCCGGTAAAATTGAGGTTTTAGGTGAAGTTTTAGAAATAGATCTTGGGGGGTTTGAGAGAGTTGATCCTAAAGACTTTCCTAAATATCCATTATCATTCTATTGTATTAAACGTAGGAGGGAATACAAGTATACACCAATTAATATGTGTTATGAGTTAACATTAAATATTAATTATAAAGGTAAAAGATATACTTTAAAAACAATTGATTTTGGAGGAGGGCTCCTCGATCCCGAGCAACGGGGGAGAGAAATAGAGGATCTAAGGTCTAGGTTTATCTCGGTTTTACTCTCTATGATGGAGAGTAAATTAAAGGCTCTTGTACTAGTTTCATTAGAAGCTTATTATGACGTGGACCTAGCAGTTAAAACATCAGCTGCATTAAACTTTTTGTTTCAAGACAAGACTTTATTAAATCAAGGTTTTTGGAAGTCGATTAAAGAGTATTATATTGTAGCGACAAAGATCGATCTTTTGTGGAGGAATTGGAGATACTTGAGTGTACCTCCATCTATTTTAAATATTGATTTCTATATTAAGACTAGAAGTCCATTAAATGAGATCGTTACATTGATTAAAAGTGTTGCTAGGGAATATAGTGGTATAAAAGATATTCCAATATTAGCGGTAGGTTTTGAAGAAGAAAACAATAGTGTTAAGGAATTAATTGATGAAGCTCATGGTGATACTAGAATCCCCCTATTATATGGTTATGGGTATTTATTGTTAGCTTTACTTAAAGGATATAATTGGATAGATAGCTTGATTCGTGGTAAAGAATTGTTTCAGGGTCGATTATATTGAATAGTAGGTATTTAATTGAAAGAGTCATTATAGATTATAATGGTTTCCCTGTACTCTATAGTAATGATGAATTAATCGATTATGCAGTCAAATATATGTTCAGTGAATTAATCGGTAAAAACGTGTTTCTAATACATATAGATAAGGGTGTAGCTGATCTTATATATTATTATAGATTCTTTAAAGGAGATACTGGTCATGATTTAATAGTTTTAACACGAGTATCGGTAGAGGATTCTGCTAGAATAATTGATGCATTATATGAGTACCTATTAGAGAATGGAGCTATTGATAAAATACCCTATTGGAACCAATTAAATGATTTGACAAGACTAGAGATCTTATTGGGGGAAGCGACCAAATATATCTCTAGTATTGATGAGGAGTATACGGAGAAGCTACGTAAAGGCGTTAATAAACCAATAATTATTGATAGAGAAGAGTATTTGTTAAAGGGGATCATTAGAGATGATCTAGCTAAAGATCCTTCAAAAATAACTACAGTAACAGGGGATCTTTTTCTTAAAGCATTAATAGATAATAAATTATTTATTAAAACAAATAATCTACAGGAACAACTATATGGATTATTAATGCTTAGCGAAATATTTGGTTTAGAGGAAATAATACCCATAACTATCATGGTTTCATCTGATGAATCTTTATTTAATATATTAATGGATAAGATGAATTCTAAAACCGTGATTCGCCTAGATCACAGCTTTACATACGAGCAGGTAGAACATCCCGACAAATCAATAATTAAAGAATACATAGAGAGAGCAATTAATGAGGGAGAGTTCCTGGATAAGCAGATTATCCATGAGCTCTATAAGAGTAGGGTTTCACCTAAACATATAATGAATTATATAAAAATTGTATTAGATAGAGAGGTTAAACCAGAAGATTTCCTAGGACTCTATAGGGAATTGAAAGAGAGAAACATTAATTCTATGGTTTTTCGGAGAATATCAAATTACTTAAACAATATGTTTAAGCAAGAATATTTTAGAGAGAAAATTAGTTTTAAAGACTATCTAGAGATTATAAGTGATCTAAAGAATCATGGACTCGACTATAGCACATTATACTCCTATATTACATCCTATAGTAAACATATACCCGAATATATAGATGTTGTCTGTCAATTATATAATAGGAGAGCGCGTGAAGAAGCGAGATTAATTGTTTTAAATGAGGTGATCAGGAATTTTAATAGGCTTGAAACATGTCAATTCAAAATGCTTGATCGACTAGTTAGAGAAATAACAAGTAGTTTTAGAGAGAAATATATGATGAAATTATTAGAGGAACTTGGAGGACTAATTGGTTATCTACAACTAATTAATCTATTGAAACGTAGTGGATTGGGGAGAATAGTTAAGAAACTAATTGAAGCTAGACCGGAGCTTCAACAAAAACTTTCGATTATTAAGAAAGAATTAATTGAAAGAATTAGAAATGGTGAATTCGAGTATTTAGAGGAGATTGATCGAGAACTACTCGCTTTATTATTCAGCGATCTTGGTTTAAATGAACTTCTTAATTCGATTAAAGAAGGTGTTCTCCATCAGAGTAACCCTAATTTTGCTAAATACATTGATCTACTATTTGATACATGCTATTCTATTAATGAATGTAGAGAGAAGATGATCGAATTAGCTAATAGTTATTTATCCAATTGGAGGATATGGTTTAGAGTATTAGATATAGATGATCTACTGAGAATTAATTTGATCGGTAAAGTATATGTTCATCTCCATGGTGAAGAAGTAAAGAGATTATTCGAAGATTTATCAGATACAATATTTCACTTAATAACAAAATGTTTATCAGTTAAAAAAGAGAAACACATTGATTATTGTAAGAGATTATTCGAGGCATATAAGAGTATTCATGGAGTGGATAGAGAGTCTTCAAGTATACTTGAAGAGCATTTATGGAGTGCTAGATCCAAAGAATTGTTTGGTGTTGATACGTCAAAAATTAGTTATAAGAATCTAGATAAATTGATTATGAGACTAGAGATCCTTAATAATTATAGTGATACACTACATCATGAAATATACAGTTTATTGAATAGCAGATTAAAGGATATAATTGAGGATTATATGATGGATCTATGTAGAAAGAAACCGAAGAAATTCCTAAAATATATGGAGAAGAAGAATCTAAAAACTATATTGGGGACATATGGTTGTAGAGATATAGCTGTTAGAGTAGAGAGGGGGTGTAGAGCGAGAATATAATTTATTCTATACAGGTATTAAGATATTTTGCTCGAATTTTAGCTAGTCCTTCCTTGAATTCTTCGATGTACTCATTAAGTTTTTCATCATTATCTACTATTTTTGTTAATTC
>NJDP01000100.1 GCA_002254665.1 Desulfurococcales archaeon ex4484_58
TGGAGTTAAGTGTAACCGGTATATATGTTTATCTAAGGGGGCCAGAGAATGAACCGATCATAAATGCTGAGATCCTACTATACACAGATACTGGAAGCTATGTTGACTCGAAATATACTGATCAAAGCGGTAAGACTATGTTTATAGTTGATCCTGGTGATTATAAAGTTGTACTTAGAGGATTAAACTACTATTATGACAAATATAAAGTTAGTATATATGAAAACAAAACATTTGGTTACGGTGGTGAATACCCAGTATCATATGATGGTTCTACACCAGCCTATGTAAACATTACATTGGCTAGGATCGATTTACAAGTATTATCTATGGAGGGGCCAGCTAGTGGTGTACAAGCATCGTTGTATAGCTCTAATTTAGCTGATCCATTAAAGGGTGGTTTGACTGGTGAGAATGGTTATGTTAGATTCTATGTAACACCCGGTAACTACACAGTAGTCATACGCGGATTAAACTATGGATGGTACGACTACTACTATCTAGGCCTAGAATATAATAAGGCTAATGGTTACGGTGATTTCATTATAGTTGATGCTCCCGGTATAGATGTTTATAGCTATACTTATAAGATTGGTGAATTAAAGATTAAAGCATCATTAATGAATGGAATACCATTATCTAATGAATATATAGGAGTATATGATGTAGGTTATGGGACTACAATTCATCAAACATTTACTGATGAAAATGGATCAGCAACTATATATTTGACTAATGGAACATACTATGTAGAGGTTGCTGGTTATCGTAAGAAAGTATTTATCTCCTCAACTAATATCACCGAGGTAAACTTTACATTAGCAAAGATTATTGTTAAACTTAATATTCCAGATGAAAACATATTATCGATCAAACCTAACTTGATATGGAATAGAGAGATTAGAGTATATAAGAACTTTACCGGGCCATCTACTGGTACATATATTGCTTCCTACTATACGAATTCTAGTGGAATAGTAGAGTTTACATTACTAGCTTATCAAACATATCAAATAGTATTACCGGGCGTTAATACTACTTATGGATACGATAACTATGGTTATGGAGACTATGTATCTATATATCTAGATAGTGACATGTATATAGAGTTTAATTTATCAGTTATAGCAGTATATATAACTGGGCCTTACGGTGGAGTATCCGATGTAGGCGTTTCACTCTATACACTAGAGCCGAGCGATTATATTGGTTTCTCTTCTGCGGATCAAGGATATGTATTCTTCCTCGTTACACCCGGTAGATACAAGGCTTCATTATCATCTATACTTGGAGTTGAACCATTTATTGTTGATATAGATTATAACGAGGTTGTTTGGTGGAATGTATCATTATCAGTTATTATTATTAAACATAATCATTCACCAGAAGAATACACGGGTATTAGTATCTATGTCGAGGATGCTGTATCACATATCTATACTTCATATTATGTCGAGGACTCGGTTATAGTATATGTTGGTAGTGGTACATACTATGTATACAATAGTAACTATTATGGAAAAGTCTATAACCATACAATAACTACTAGTGGTGGAGAAGAATATGTTGTAGAGTTTATGACTAGAAATATATACTTCTATCTATACAAGACAGATGGAACACTATATAGTGAAGGATTCGATGCATCACTATATGTTCAGAAAGAAGGTGAACAGGGACTCGATGAGTATGTGAGATACTCGTCGAGTACAGAAGGTAAAATATCATTCTTAACAATAACGCCGGGTACATATGTTATTAAATTACCAATCTATCTACACAGTATTGGTCATACAGTTTATCTCTATGATAACGAGTTAGTAGATAGTGATATAACGGTAAACTATACACTTGGAGGAATAGTTGTAAAGATTATACAAAACGATGGTACACCGGTATCGAATCATTCTGTAGCAGTATATACGAGTAGTGAATCCGGTGGTATAATACGTAAAATAAATGAGGGTTATACTGATGAAAACGGTACGTATATATTCTACGTAACTCAAGGCTGGTATGCACTTTATATTGATGAACTAGGGTATGTGTATGGAATATATGTTGAGAGCGGAGAATATACTTATAGAACATATACTTTATCACCAGCAGATCTAGCCATAACTGGTGTATCATGGACACCAACTCTACCCGGTGATGGAGACACTATACTAGTATCTATTAATATAACGAATTATGGACCGGGACATGTATTATCACCATTCCTCGTAGAGTTTTACTTAAACGATACAATGGTTTATTCCACCGAAGTACCCGGTTTATTAGCTGGATATAACGCTACAATAGTTGCACCAATAACGGCTATAGCTGGTGTTGATGAGATTAGAATAGTTATTGATCCGTATATGAACATCTATGATAGTAATCGTAGTAACAATGAATTAATTATATATATTAATGTATTGAAACCAGACTTAGCAATAGCTATAGTTACTTTTTCACCGGATATGGTTGATGGTGGTGAAGCTGAAGCATATATTAATATAACGAATTATGGACCTAGCGGTATTCATCGTAGATTCTATGTAGATGTATACTTTGACGGTGAAAAGATCAAGACATTCGCTATTGATCAACTCGAGGTAAATGATACAATTACATTAACAGTTAGATTTAAAGTTACTGGAGGTTATCATACGTTTAAAGTAGTGATCGACCCGGCTAATGAGGTTTGCGAAGAGAACGAGATGAATAATCAAGCAGTATACGTGATCCATGTTCCAGAACCAGATCTAGACATTATCTATATGTCGCTTGATACACCGGAAATGGTTGATGGAGCTATTGCTGTATTAAATGTAACTATAATGAATAAAGGAGCACCAACTCTACAATCATTCTTTATACACTTATACATTGATGGTGAAAAATACGCTGTAAACTATCGCTACAATGGACTAGGTTCTAACGAGTCATTTACTACACAGTTCTATGTATTGCTTAAGGGAGGATCTCATAATATCACGGTAGTTGTTGATCCCGATCATAGGATAGGTGATCTAGACTTTACCAATAATGTAAAGACACTATTAATCAATATACCAGCACCCGATCTAACAATTATAGATATAGAACATGAACCTTTGTATCCCGGTGATGGAGAAACAACTATGTTTAACATAACTATACAGAACATCGGTATAGGTAAGACTATTGCTAACTTCTACGTATCACTCTATATTGATGGTGTTGAGAAAGCATCTGCACTTGTAACAGAGGATCTTGATCCCGGTGAGCAAACATATGTTGTACTCTACGCTAGATTATCAGCTGGTAATAGAACGGTAACAGTTATAGTTGATCCAGAATATAGAGTTGGTGATCAATATCGTGGAAACAATATATTAAATATAACAGTATATGTTCTTCAAAGTGATTTAGAACTAGTTGATCTATGGATAAACGCTTCAACAACTGAATACTATAACTTGTTAACTGGTGAATTATGGTTTACAATACGTAATAATGGACCTGGAAACATTAATAAGACATTCTATGTAGCAGTATTTGATAACGATGACTTTATAGGACAGATCCCAGTAAATGGTCTAGAATCTGGTGGTTTATTGAACTTATCAATAGATATAACGTTCTATACTGGAAACCATATATACACAGTTATAGTAGATGATCATTATCAGAAATACTTTGGAGGAGTATATATTTATAGCCATACATACGAAGTAAGTGATCCCGATAGATCGAATAATAATGGTTCATTAACAGTATACGTTAAAGGCCCAGACCTAATAGTTACGAATATATATGTTGAACCGGAACCCCCAACACCATATGCTTCATACGAGGTAAATGTTACAATAGGTAATATTGGAGATTATGATTTAACAACTAGTATATGGGGAGTACTCCATATTGGTTCTAAGACTATATTGTTTGAGATACCACCGTTGAGTATAGGTGAATACGTTAATGTTAGTGTTAAACATCTCCCCGGTTTAGAGCCGGGTAGTCATATTATTAGTGTCGAGCTTAACCCGTACATGGAGGTTTATGAACATAGTTATGATAACAACTACTATAACTATACACTTAACATACCATATCCAGACCTAGTTGTTGGGGAAGTAACTGTTTATTCACCAGCTGTGGTTGATTATCTATATGAATACAACGTTACAGTTGTGATCAGGAATATTGGTTGGGAGTTTAACCATGACTTCTATGTATCATTGTATCGTGTAAGTGGTTCTAGCCGGAGCTGTATTGGTACATACTATGTTGACCACGGCCTGGGTAGTGGTGAAAATATTACAATAACAATGTATATACTAGCTATTCCACCGGGTGGTGAATTAGAGGTATATGTTGATTCTAGAAACGATGTATTAGAGGAGAATGAAACGAATAATAAAGTGATAGTGTCTGGTCCATTAGTTAGAGCTATCTCATTATATAGAACGACATATGACTTCTTATACCAGTATAGTGAGAATGATACTTTGAGAATAGATAATGTTGGAGATGTACCAATAACTATTACTAATATAACTATTAGTTCACCATATATAACTATAGAGGAGTCTCTCTTACCAATAATCATAGAGCCTGGTAGTTATGTTAATATACCGTTCCATGTAGAGACAGTTGAGCTTGGTATTGGTGTACATATTGTAACTGCTACGATCTATACTAATACTACACTTAGTATCTCTGAGAACTTAACGTTAGTAATATATAATGTATCGGAATTAGTAAATGTAATGGCTAGTATAAATGATAATAGATTCTCGTATGGTGGTAGTGGGTATTTAACTGTTAAAGTAACTTATAGCTATACAATACAGCCTAGCGAAGTATCTATATTGCTCAACGGTAATGGTACTGTATTCTTTGATTCAACAATATACAATATGACTCCTATAGAATACACTAAGATCATACCATTCGATATATTAGAGTCTATGGGTGAACCGGGAAGATATGTTTTAACTGTCCAGATCACTTTAACGAGATATAATTTAACCTATACTAAACAATTCTATTTCACAGTATATCATGAACCATTACTAACTATTATTAGTCCACGTGGAAACAATACAGTATTAGCTTCAACAACACTAGTATTGACTTGGAGAACAAACGTTATAACTAATGCAACTATATACTTCCGCAGTATACACGATACTACATGGACTATTATTAGGATCGAGAAATTCAAGTACTATCATAGCGTTAACTTGGGTGGTCTAGTTAATGGTGAAACCTATATGTTCTATATAGAGGCATACTCGTATGTTGGTGAAAAAACAGTAACTGATATCTACTTATTCAACGTTACAACATCGGTTATATTTGTTGAACACGAGATAAACGTTACAATTGATCGTGACTATAACCAGATAATATATATTGATATAGAGAATATGGATCCATCGTTCACGCATAGTGTATATGCCAAGATCATTAATTCTGATCCAGAAATTATCTTAGACTTCATAGGGCCTGGTTCAACGGATGGTGTATTGGATATCGGCCCACGATCTAGAGCTAGTGTGATGCTAGCTATTCATGCACAAGATGCTATTAAGTTAAACTATACTGTTACAGCTCTACTGGTTGATCTAGAAACTAATGCTACTGATTATATGATCATACATATCTATGTACGTGAACCAGTATTTGATGTTGAAGTAAGGTATTTGGGTATGGATAACTATACTTTGATCCAGACATACCAGTTAATTAATCATGGAGATACTATAACCGATCTCAAGGTATATTTAACTGGGCCTATATCATCGTTTGCCTACATATACCCGTCAATGAA
>NJDP01000101.1 GCA_002254665.1 Desulfurococcales archaeon ex4484_58
ACTTGTTGAAGTAAATAGATCTGCTCTAATAATGATCTCTTCAAACAATATCACTTTCAATAATCTAGTATTCAATATAACAAATCCGTTCAATATGAGATTATATTCTCTATTCATGGATTATCGATATTACGAAAGATCATTTAAATCATTAATATCGCCGATCAACTCGTACATAGGAGCCTCGACAAATATACGATTTATAAATAGTTATTTCAACAATACATTAACTATAGTAGATGCTTCATGTAATATATCATTTATAAATAATGAATTCCACTCAAAAACACCATATAACGGTATATTATCGATCAGTTCATGTAATATATCATTTATAAATAATAGTTTTATTAATGGTGGAATAGGAATATTGGATACACAATCATTTACCATAATAAACAATACTGTAAATAATAAACCGATAGTGGTATTCAAGAACTTAATAAATGATACGATCGACGGGGATTATGGACAAATAATACTATATAATTCATCTAACGTTGAATTAACTAATCTCAACATAACCGATACGCTCATAGCATTAAATGTAATTAGTTCAAGAAAAATCTCTATATTGAATAATGTATTTAGTGATTTATTCATAGGACTAAGCATTTATAATTCAGATATGGTGTTTGTAAAGAATAGTGTCCTTAACAATAATTATGTGGGATTATATATAGAAGATACTAAGTCGAGCTATATTCTCGAAAACAATATCACAAATAACTTATGTGGAGTGTTTACAAAGGATAATTTAGGTGTCATTTTTTGTCTTAATAACTTCATAAACAATACATTAGACACATTTGGTTCGTCTTATGGAACTATATGGTCGTGTCCATACCCTATTGGAGGAAACTACTGGGATCAATTAACATGCTTTGATCTAAAACATGGACCAGATCAAGATAGACCTGGCGGAGACGGTATATGTGAGGCTACAAAATATGTGTATGCTGGCGGAGATAAGTATCCATTATCAAAACCCTATACGGGAATATATAAGGGATTCATAGTTAGCTTCGATCCCTTAATCGACCTGGATAGAGAGGAATTAGTATTAGAATGGAAAATAATGGTGAAGAATGGAGATGGTGTTTGGCGAATAATACTAGTTACACCAACGGATATAATTACCAGAAAATATAATGTAACAAATAGCCCAAACCATATAAATGATCGATACACTTATCATTACTCTGAATATATGATTCTAGACCAATCAAATAATACAAGAATAAGAGTAAGCATAGCATTAATAGGACCTAATGGAAAAATTGTAGACTATAATGAGATACTCATAGATCTCACGAGAGCTTTAAAAGAAAAATCATTACCACAACCAACCATACCATATAAATTAAAACCTAGAGAAAAACATACTATAGAATACCCAACAAATACTTCTACAACACCATTAACTAATAGATCAAGTATAACTGGTAATCTAACAACAAAAACACAAACAATTCCTAGAGAACCGAACTATACAAGTATACTATTAGCCGTTATATCAATTATTTCACTCACAATATATGTCTTATTGAAGAAAACAAAAACTATTTCCTAATTAAAACAATAGCTATTATAGTGATTGAAGCTAATATTATAACCACTCCAATTATTAGAAGCACAAAATCCTCAACACCAACTTCCCCATATACTGTAGTATTAATTAATGTACTAGTATTATAACGTATAATAGTTTGTCTAGGTATAAATACTATATTTGATGGAGGAATAGCGGTTTTAGTTTCTGTTAAAGTCTTATTTATAACTATATCTAATTTCTCACTATAACTACTAGTATCAACCATTAAATCCTCCTTATAAACCTCTATATCCCACTTCACAATATATGTTCCATTTCTATTAACGGGTATTCTATGGGTTTTTTCAACAATATATATTGAGTATGGAATATAGATACTGTATTCATACTTATTCACTACACCATTTATATTTACTACCAAATTAATATTAAGAGTAAAAGAACCACCAAGCAATACTTCAATAAGGTATTTAACAACAATACTATTAGTTTTTTGATCAAAATACACGTAAGAATCACGTATGAATATCTCATACATATCTGGACTAGTACTAATAATCACCTCTCCATAAGGCTTTATTAATGGGTAATAATCAATATTTATATCATCAATCTTATATGGAGTATCTCCTAATCCATCATCACCAAGAATATTTTGTTCAACTCCACTATAGTGATCAGCACCCTCATAATCAACCCAATAATTACCTCCACATGGATATCCACAAGTCCAATTATTATAACTAGTATTCGATGGATATATAATTACATGATCATCGTTGAAGATAAAGTTATTATGATAGATATTGTTATAAGATGAGTTTTCTAATAATAAACCGGTATCACAGTATAGCAGAGTATTTCCAGTAATCTCATTATAGCTGGAATAGTGTAGTGATATTCCTATATCTAGTTTTTCAAGTGAATTATTAGCTAGAATATTGCTTACTGTATTATTTAGCACAATACCATGTGTAGATGATACCATATTATTACTTGATATAATGTTATAACCATAGCCCAGGATCGATAAATCCTCAATATTATCCCAAAAATCATTCTTGATAATCGAGTTGTAGTATCCCTTGATCAATACTCCAACTATATTCTTCTTAATACTGTTATTGATTAATGTATTATTTGAGCCGTGGATAAATACAGCTGTTTTTCCATACATTATTTCATTGTCTGTTACTGTTATGTTTATAGAGTTAAGTATAGTTATTGGGTAATCTATATATATTATATGAGAGTTCCTAGCAATTATATCTGTAGAATTCACTATAAATAATTGACCATAATCTTCTACCACAATATTCGATTCATTAACTATATAGAATACGGGTTTTCCTTTAACGGTATTATTAAATAGATTGTTTCTATAGTATAGTAGTGTATATAGGTTTATATTGAATCCTGAACCTACTTCATTATATCCTATAGTATTGTTTCTTGATAGGTCGATATTTATCGCGCCATCTCCAAGATCATTATATAGGATCACATTATTATGTGAATGATATAGAGTGATTAAACCTATAGATTCAAATATATTGTTAGAGATGTTGTTGTTATTCGAGTATACTAGGTAGAAACCTGTATCAATTAGTTTATTTTCTATGATCTTTGATTCTTCAACGTAAAACAGTTCTAATGGATAATAAAATGTATTATTTTTTATTGTTATATTTCTTGAATATCTAGCTAGAACACTTAATGTACCCGGTTTTCGATATATAAATTCTGGCTCTCTACATGTATTGTTCTCGATCAATACATTGAAGGAATATTGTATATTTATCATTGATACATAATAATCCTTTAATTCATATTCCGTCCCATATATTGTGTTATTATACAATATTATATTGCTAGAGTTAATAATGGATACATAATTGTAAAGCGTATATATACCCATATTTTTAACTGTCACATTAGATACAGACTCTAAAACTATCGCATCACTATAGGATGCTAAAAAATATCCTTGACCATCGATCACAATATTATCTCTCAATATTATAATTCCACGTGTATTAAGTACAAATACATCATCTACCAAATAATATGTTCTATTATCGAGCGTCATTATTGGAGCATTTTCTGGGTAGATCCTGCCATCTGGAAGTATGTAAATGGTTGAATAGATATAGTTTTCGTCATATGAATTCAATATCGTATAATGCATTAACGGGATAATCAGTAATGATAATATAATAAGCGGTAAGTACTTCAATATCCTCTCCCTCTATAAGTACTAGAATACTCTTACCCCATTAATATTATTAGTATAGGTGCATATTCAATCTCATCCGGGTTAAGGATATTTTTAATAAAGAAACAGGATAATAAACGATTAAGCGATCCTCATAATACAAAGTAAAATCCTAGAAGAACTTCAATCGATTTCAACCGGTAGAGATTCTTCTAAAATACTCATATAAAAACTATTTGATTCGAAGTCATACAATATATACTGTCACAGATATTACTAGGATCGCGGTGATAGTTAATACTAATAGGATTAGCTAGGTTTTTATCCTTTACAATATACCCAAGCGATTCTAATTCTTGTAAAACTCTATCCAGTGCTTGTTTTCACTATAATGTATTGCTAGTAAACTATCACTTGTAGCATCATTTAGAATATTAATTAGAATATTTTTCATTATGTATTCGAGTAATAGATGGTCGGTTACATAGATTAAAGATGCTGAAGTCCCTGACTCTGCATAATCATAGCTAAATTTTTCTGAAGAACATTCAAAAAGTTCGCTTCTGCGAGGTATAGTTAGTGGCACATTATCTTTAAATAGCATAGGTTACATCGACGACACCTTTATTATTAGATACATTATTTGTCATGCGAACTTCTAAATCATAATTAATACTGTTTAGTGTATGGTTTACTTCAGATCCTATTTTAGCTAATATTTAATTAAAGACCTTATCCTCATCCATAGTACCTACTTCGTCGAAGAATAAAGTTATACCAGCTGGTATAAGAGTTTCATTATCGCTGTAGATCTTTACCGATACATGGAAGTTGCCCATAGAGCGCCAATTCATTGAATAGACCTTGAATTCCCTATTCTCTTCGATCCCAACAGTATATAATTCATCTATCCCCTATACAGAGATTATTATTTGATACGATCACATTATAGAGTGAAGGATAATTTATCCGAATATAATTAAAAGCATGACTCATAAGCTTATTCTCTAAGCTTGGATTCATTTATGTATAGATATCATTAGCTGGCGGATTAGCCAAATAATTTATTACTTGGTCTAACAACTGATCTACATCAAATTTATGACCTGCAATTTCTTATCTAATACCGTGATAATTTACAGTTTTTACCATGAGATCTTAGCCATTCTTTGAATCCTTCAAAATAATCTTTAGCCGTAGTAAAGGCTTTTTCCTCATAAGGAGTCAGTGAAACTTGACAACCAGATAAAGCCATTTCCCATCTGTACCTAGTACCATCATGTAATTGTTAGTTGCACCCGGATATTGACTTTTTAGAAGCTGTGCTATTGGTGCAACAGATATTACAATAGTTAATAGTGGTATAATATTTTCTCATCATATTGCCTTAATAACAGACTATATTTATATTTTATTCCTTTTAACAGTATTCAAAGATAAAAATGTATATAAATACATGAAAAACAATTATTAGGCGTATTAATAAACATATACAATAATTTAATCAGCTAATTCATTTAAGTGTTACGAATTAAAATGAATCCGATCAGTATTATAGTAATTATATAATTATAAAATCAGATACACTATACATATATAATCCTTAAGTTATCCTAATAATTTTACATTAATTTTTGCCCTTTATTCATATTGTTAATAAAATATTAACTCTATTCTTGCATAGCTTATACTAAGCTATGCTAATAAAGCATTATTAAATAGGCTAAGATTATATATGAGGAAGTAATTAAGGGTTATCAGTACTAACTCTTTATCTACAAGTGATAATGGATCTACCACGTATTCTATTAAGACATACCTAAAAGACATGGTTGTACGAGAATATTGTTTATTAAACACATGTTGCTTAATTCATTATCGGTGGTATGTATTGGTTTTCGAGAATGAGGTGATCATGGAGATCCTTGAGAAGTATCGTGTGATCTGGGCTATCGGTCATGCATCTAGTGTTATGAGCTGGGATAGTGAGACATATATGCCTCGTGAAGGGGTTAAGGAGAGATCTATTGCGTCAACAACTATTATTGAGACCAGAATTTGTAGAGTTAGTTGATAAAGCTTCGGGGATCGAGGATTTAAATGATTATGAACGTGGAGTTGTGCGTGTACTTCAGAGATCAATTAAGATAGCTAAAGCTCTTCCTCCATGGCTTATAGCAGAGTATGCTAAAACTACTCAAGAAGCAACAGTTGTTTGGCGTGAAGCTAAAGCTAAGAATAACTATGAATTGTTTAAGCCCTATTTATCTAAAATAATGGATCTTGCACGTAAAGCAGCTGATTATCTAGGATGGGATGAACACCCCTATGATGCACTACTAGATCTATACGAAGAGGGGTTGAAGACCCGTGATATTGACCGTATACTTGATCCTCTCGAGAAAGAACTTAAGAGAATCGTTGATAAAGTATTGAGTGGATCAAAGTATCCACGTGAACATCCACTCGAGAAAACTAGGTATAATGTTGAGGAGATGAAGAAGGTTAATTATGAGATATTAAAGCTTCTAGATTATCCACTAGGTACTCGTGGAAGATTAGATGTATCACCCCATCCATTCACGATAAACATGGGAGTATATGATGTACGTATTACTACACGTTACGAGGGATTTGATTTCAAAAGATCACTACTAGCTGTAGTCCACGAGTATGGACATGCACTCTATGAGCTTCAGATCGATGAGAAACTAGCTATGACACCATTAGCTAGTGGAGTTAGTAGTGGTGTTCATGAAGGACAATCTAGGTTCTGGGAGAACATCATCGGTAGAAGTAGAGAATTTGTAGAGATAATATATCCTATTCTACGTGAAAACCTAAGCATTGTTAGAGATTATAGTGTAGAGGACATCTATTATTACTTCAACACTGTAAGACCCAGCTTAATACGTACAGAAGCGGATGAGGTGACATATAATCTACACATAATATTGAGGACTAGACTAGAAAAACTAATGTTAACCGGTGAAGTTAAAGCAGATGATCTACCAGAACTTTGGAACGAGTATATGGAGAAACTATTAGGTATTAAGCCGAAGAATTATTCGGAAGGAATATTACAAGATATACATTGGAGTGGGGGATCAATAGGTTATTTCCCAACATATACTCTCGGAAACCTCATAGCTACACAGATGAAATATCATATGAGGAGAGACATAGACGTATACAACGCTATATTAAATAAGGATTTCAAAACAATACGTGAATGGCAGAAAGAAAAGATCCATAGATGGGGTTCAACATATCCACCAAAAGAGTTATTGAAAAAAGCATTCAATGAAGAATACGAGACAAAATACTTGATCAAGCATTTAGAAGAAAAATATCTATCATAAAACCATTATTTTAAATACCTCTCAAAATCCAATTCATTTTATATAATTTTCTAATGTCATATCAAGTTCTTCGAGAAAATCTTTGAGCTTATTGACTGGTATACGTGCACCAGCGGCTCTATGATGACCACCACCAGTTCCTCCTAGACGTGGTGTGATCTGTCTAAGGATTGTGTTTAGATCAATATCTATACCAGCTCTAAGACTCATATTATAGAAACCCTTATGTCTCTGAAAAGCGATACCAACTGGTTTCTTCGAATAGATCCTAGCATATAATGCTGCTTTACCCAAACTACCCGGTGGATTCCCCACATAACCTATATTGTTTAAAGAATTAAAGTGCTCTCTAACCCAACTCCTCAACTCTTCATCATTCATACTCTCAATCAATGCTCTAACAAGTAATTCACTTAAACCACTTGGAAGTTTATTCTCGGCTAAATGTTTAACGACATGTCGTTTAAAATCATATAACCTCCTACTACCCTCTAACCCCTGAGTCAATACACCAGCTTCAAAATAAATAGTTCTCTTATCCCAGTTCCTCAAAGTCTCTAGTGCCCATGGAGTAGTGTCTAGATAATCACCGATCGCACCATATAGCGCTACCCTACTATAATCCCATTCAAGATAATCACTGAAAAACTTATATGTTAATTCACTAGCAGAACAACAAGTATCATGTATAACATTACCGCTTAAGTCACTTGGTTTCAAACCAATAGGTTCTGGGTGGTGATCAATATATATCAACTCACCCTTCCTACTATAAAGTTTAAACAAAGACTCGATCTCGCCTAGATGAGCTTCACTTAAAGCAATATCAGCTATAAAAACTATATCACCGG
>NJDP01000102.1 GCA_002254665.1 Desulfurococcales archaeon ex4484_58
TGATAAACGTGTGTTAGTAATAGCGTATAATAAAAGATCTTATATACTATAATGTCTCGGTTAAGCTAATTCTCCATATGATCCGCGATATATTGTTCATTGAAGAAATACCGTGTTATATAGCCTATTCAATACCCATATCACATCTAGTCCATCTATCCATGTCAGGTCTGGTGGTATTATTGTTTTTGTGTATGCTTTGAATCCTTTCTCTCTAAACAATTTATTGATATAATCTATCAGTTCTTCCACTGTGCCAGTGATCTTTTTTCTAACTATATAGTCGATTATATAGGCTATCATTTTAACCTGACCCTTCTCCACTATACGTGGGTTTCGATCTAGTCTAAGCTCGTATTTTGTGTCTCGGTACTTAATTGTTAATCTGTATCCACGTGCCTTGATCTCTACATAATCCTTTATTCCTTTGAATACTCTCTTACGCGGATTGTTATATCTCTTCTCTAAGCCCTCGTAAAGACTTGTTTCCGGGATCTCGTGTTTCTCAAGGTGTCTCGGTGCATAGTTTTGCATCAATATAATAGTATCTGCTAGTGATAAGAATGCTGAGGAAGCACTTGATACTATTATGAAGCTAGTATTGGTTTCCCTGATCATACTCTTAACCAGCTCTACTAATGTTGTTATTGGTTCTTCACGTATAACTTCTTTAATGAAACGATCCTTGTATAATAGGTTTGTAGCACTAGTATCCTCGTCGATCAATAATAACTCAACACCAGCTTCTATAGCTTCGTTTATAGATGCAGCCATACTAGTTGATCCACTAGCGTTTAGTGATGAGAAACACTTTGTATCAATATTGTTTGGCAAATTATCTATGAAAGCAGAGATATCTACACAATTAATAATCCGGCCATTCTCAGCTTCAACATACATGGTCTTATCAATTACAACAACATATTCTCTACCATCACCACGAATATGTGGATAAATAGCTTCAGCTAACGAGTTCAACAAAGTTGTTTTACCATGATAACCACCACCAGTAACAATAGTTAATCCACGAGGTAAAACCATACCAGATAAAACCCGGCCGCTAGGTAATCTAATCTCCCTCCTGAGATTAAGAGGAGACTTAAACGGTTTAGCATTTGGTAATGGTCTATCCGAAACACTTGATTCTCGGGGTAAAATACTATTATCAGCGATAAAAGCTACATATCCACTTCTATACAACCAATTCTTCAAAAACACATAGTCACGATAAAGCTCTATATGATCTAGTAGCTCTTCTCTATACTTATCTTTTAATCTATATATGAAACTAAGTGTTTTAGGGATCTTCTCAACTAAAACACTATATGCCCGGTCACCAAGGATCAAACGACCCCTAGCTGGTAAACCAACATAGAATCTCAAAATAAGATCATCATGTTCAAACTCAACAGCACTACGCAAAAGAATAACGGGGCTAGGCCGGGGAACACCCAGGTAACAACTATATCCAGAACCACACTTAGAACTATACCGAGACAATCCGTGATACAATAATCTATAGATAAAATCACACACCGGAACAATATTTCTACCACGATACAACTTAGGATCTAAACCATGAACACTACGAGAGACTCTAACCTCAAAAATAGATGGAGGAGCATATGGATCAGGTTGAATACGAGTAAATCTGCCAATAAAACCATTAAACAAAATATCCATACCATATAGTTCACGATACCTTTTATACCCTCTACCATCAAGCCTCTTAAAAACACCATATAACTCATCAACACTAACACTTCTAGTATTCCTCATTAAAAACCCCTCAACTAACAACCAAATAAAAAGTAAAAACTCACTTACCCAAAGTAGCTATGTATCCTTGATAGATGTTACGGAAAAATTATCTAGTGTTCTACATAACTTACTAGTCTAACTATAATTGTTATCCGGGTTTAGAATATTTTTATTAAGTTTCATAGTTATTTGATAACATTGAAATAATATACTCTAAAATACTTAATAGGAGATGAGTATTTTTGTCCATGGATCTTAAAACATTAAAGTCTAAGTTTTTAGAGTTATTGAAGAGTGATGAAGAATTTAGGTATGTAGTTGCTGGTTTTATTGGTTTAGATCGAGTTTTAAATGAGTTAAAGAAGCTTCGTGAAGACTTCAATAAACTCTATCAGAAGAGTTTAGAACATGATAAGCGATTCGAAGAAATAAATAGAAGATTTGAAGAGATCAACAAAAGGTTTGAGATCATTGAGAAGAAGTTGTTAGAGCATGATAAGAGGTTTGAGGAGATCAATAAACGTTTCGAAGCGATTGAGACGAAGCTTCTTGATCATGATAGAAAGTTTGAAGAAGTTATTCATAGACTTAATCGTGTTGAGCTTGAACCAGGTGCTTTGAATGAATCGTTTTATTGTAGAGTTTTATGGGAGGATCTTAGGGAGGAGCTTAGAGAGCGCGGTGAAGAGATAGCTCTTAGGAGACGTAATGCTAGAGTGGATGATGAAGATATTGATTTATTGATTGTTACTGATAAGAGAGTATATGTTGTTGAAGCGAAAGTTAAGCCTCGATATGAAGATGTAGGTAGATTGTTGGCTAAAGTAGATGTAGTTAAGAAGCATTATAGAGATAAAGAAGTCATAGCTATATTGACCGGTGCTATGATTGGGAGAGGTGTAGAGGAATATGCTCGCGAGAAAAACGTTAAAGTATATAACTACTAATATATGATCATCTATTGCTGTCATTGACGTGGAATACATCTATTTCAAATATTTACCTATTATCCTAAACTTTATACGTGAAAGATTCTTTAACGCTCTTATCTTCTCCTTCTCTCCAATCCTTGCTCTATGGATTATATCTTCGAGCGTATATATTACTTCCTCAGCTACCCTCCGATCAACGGGGTAGGGTATTCCATCTTTACCTCCAATAGCATATGAGTATTTAAATGGATCATACGGCGTATTGACTGGATCTCTATGACTTGGTGGTTCATTATATACTAGGTCGCTGATCAACGCTAATGCTCTCAGAGTTTTAGGCCCTACTCCGCGTATTAATAATAGTTCATCTAAGTTATCCGGATTATACTCATATATTCTACGGAGTTTAGCTAATAGCTCGTTTGGTAGGGGTAGTGGTTTGTATATTGTGATCTTTTCTCTTTGATCCGTGATCGCTAATCCGGTTTTAGTGGGTAAAATATAGTCTTCTAAGAGTCTTTGTTTCTTTAATAAACTATATAGTTTAGAGTATTCGTTGAGAATACTAGTTGGCCTCTCACGTGCTAGGTCGAGCAGTGTTTTTCTTAGTCCCCGTGATTCTGAAGCAATCATATTTATTACTAGGTTCTCTCTATAGCCGGAGACGGCTTTGTGTGGATCATTGTAGTAATTATTGGTTTCTAGCCAATGGTATCTACGAGCTAATTTATTCACGGGATTCATTCCTTGTTGAACAATACACCATTTACCACTGTTCGACAAGAACAATGTGTGGTGATATAGCGTATATCCGTCTTGTAGCATTGCTGAATCAATTTTAGCAATCAACCTTGAAACCTTAACATAATAATCTACTGGTTTATCTAAACCAAGGAGATCAACTGCTAAAGGAACCTCCTCTGGTACACGTTTAGCTCTATCACCCTTACCACCAAGCACTAGGAAACCAAGTTCTGAGTTCTTCCAAGTAACACTCTTCAATACACCAGTAGTAACTGTTGTAGATCCACTACTATCCCAATCCATACCGATAACATTATTAAATGCTTGAAACCATAGTGGATTAGCAAATCTCTCAACAACCTTATCCGGTCCATACTCTTCAACCATAATAAACAATATAGCACGAGCTAGCCTCAACATAATCTTCATAAGCCAACCAGGAACATGGCCATCATGTAGTGGAAGCTCAGCTATACCCTCAAACCCCATAACACTACCCAGAAACAAATACTTTCTCTATAATCCAATAGTATCTATATATAAAGTGGATTATTTGATTAACCGGGATTTCATGATAGAATCTTATTCTCTAACATTACCTATATTATTTGTTAATACAACTCATAATGTTATTAGAGAAATACATCGATATCGTGGGTTAAGGTGTTTTAATAATGAGTCTAACCTCTGAGGAGAAGAAGAAGATTTTAAAAGCTATCGAGGAGGATCGAGAGTTTCGCTATGCATTAATGGGTTTACTAGGTTTCCAAGAGATACTTGATCGTATCACTAAATTGGAGGATCGTTTTGCTAAACTTGAAGAGCATTTTATGAAACTTGAAGAAAGACAACAGAGACTAGAAGAGAGACAACAAAAACTAGAGGAGAGACAACAAAGACTCGAAGAGAGATTTGCCGAGTTAGAAGAGAGATTTGCTAAGCTTGAAGAGAGACAACAGAGGTTAGAGGAGGAGATGCGTGAAACACGCCGTGTATTGATCACTATATCTCATAGATTTGGAATATTATCTGAAGCTGGTTTTAGAGAAGCTATGAAGTATGTAGTTCAAGAACTCTTTGGCCTTGCTACTGTTGAGAAGAAATCAATATATGATGAGAAGGGAATTGTCTATGGTTATCCCTCTATGATAGATATTGATGTTTTAATCCACGATAAAGAACATATATTGATCGAGATAAAATCACGAGTATCTCGCGCCGATGTATATGAATTGCATAGGGTAGGCAAGTTATATGAAGAGAAATATAATGTAAAGCCAAGATTAGTGATAATTGGTGGATTCATAGATGATAAAGCATGGGAAGTAGCTAAGAACTTAAATGTAGAGATAAAACCATATCTAAAGACAAATATAATATAGTTAATAGAACGATTTAGATACCCATAGTTATACTAGTTATAAAAACCATTCTTCTCTAAAAATCAGTTCCAAGCCCATATCCACATATATAGATTCGGTAGATTGGTCGTTCATCACTATATAACAATAATTTCTAAATAACTTAAAATCTCTATACAGAATATTTTCCACGTATATTACCATAGATAATCCTAATTATTTTTCTACTAGTGCTGGTAAGGTTCCATGTATACTTTTATATTTATTTTTAAGTTCTTCCTCAAGCATTTCAGCTTCATCTTTGTTTTGTGTTGTTTTGAATCCATAATCGAGTTTCCAGCCACCATATAGGAGTATTAATACTGGGAAGAAAATAGTATGTCTTTTTCCAGCTAAGTCTAAGTATCTAGAACGTATACTATTAGCCGACCCTATATATATTAAGGGACATTCACCTATACGATAGAGCCTCTTTAATCTTGATTCAACGTATCTACTCAACTCTATCCATCGAGTCTTTGATATAAATGATTTAAAACCACGTATAAGCTCATCTATCGGATCACCATATTCAAACACACGTATAACATATACACCAGGATTCCTAGGTAATTCCGATGGATCAATCTCTACTAGTTCACGCCATAAAAACCCATCTAACAATACGTCGCATCTACATTTCTTACCTAATGGTTCTCTACGATACACTATACTATATAATCCATCATTATTAACATTCTTTTTCATCTCTGTAACACCAATCTAAGATCCCTTACTGATTTGAATTGAAACATTCATCATATCTCTTTAACATTACTCATGTGTATCCCGACTAACTATACTATTCACATCAACAATACAATTACTACGAAAAAAACTCTTCTTAACTACTCTCTTATACACTTAATTCATTAGATCATGAT
>NJDP01000023.1 GCA_002254665.1 Desulfurococcales archaeon ex4484_58
TATCACTACATATGGTTTAGCACCTAGAGATAAAGCAACATTAATTATTTCCTGATCAATGATTTTAACGCTACTAATAACAGCGTATATTAATGGAAAACCAGTACATATAACAACGGCTATGATCGGTAATAGATCATTTAAACCAATCCATAGCATTAATAATGGGATAAAAGTAAACGATGGAGTTGCAACTATAAATGCTACCAATGGATAGATCAAGTTTTTGAAGATCCTTGAGATCAATGAAATAAAACCAATTATGAAACCTAATAATACACCAAGTAAGAATCCAATAAATACTCTATAGAAAGTAACTAGTATATGATACAATAAATTCTCTCTAATAATTAAAACCAAGAAATAATAGAGGACTTCATGAGGGAGAGGGAATAGTGGTGAAGGGTAGATTAATACTAGTAAATACCATACAACAACATAGATCATGATCGCAGCTATGAAATATATTATGTGTAAATATTTCTTCTTAATCAACATTTAATTCCTCCAATAAACTAAGATCAACTAGATCATATACACTAATATTATTCTCAATAACATCATATTTCTTCAATAGATCAATGTATTTCTTGATCTCGGATAATTTGATCTCTAATGTATAGTCTAGATTAGACATAGATTCCTCGATCAAACCCTTATCGCTTGCTAAGTGTTTAGCAACTATTACTGAAGCCTCGCTAAGATTTTCTCGAATATAGTTAATAGCTCTCTCCATAATCTCTAAGATCTTAACTACTAAGTCATAGTGTTTATCCAAGAAACTAGTTGTTACTGCTAAGCCACTACCAGGCATTTCCCTCCATATATCCCTACTATCAATTAATCTATTATAACCCATGGATTCAGCTAATGTAGCATAGTGTTCTGGTAGTGAAGCAGCATCTATCTCTCCTAGACGTAGAGCTGATATAGCCATATATGGAGGCATTCTATGGATATTCATGGATAAGTTGTATTTTTCGCTTAGAATCTCTAATAATACCCATGTAGGAGAACCAGGCCCGGAAGCCGATACTTTCTTATCATTTAGTTCATCTATACTTCTAATTCTATCCGGGTTAACTATTAATGCATATCCATGATTATGCATCATAGCAATTATTTTAAATGAGACTCCTCTATCATAAGCTAGTATTAATGGACCTATACAAGCGATCGCTACATCTACATCTCCATGGACAAGTGTAGCTGATAATTCTAATCCCGTCGAGAATGTATAGTACTCTACATTGATCCCTTCTCTACTAAACCATTTTTTATCAAGTGCTATCCAGAAAGCTGATGAATGATCATTTAATTCAACGGCGAAACGAACAACTACTCTATTTTCTCTACTATATATTTTTGTGTACAGTATAGGGGTAGCTATAGCTATTGCTACGAGTAACAATATAATTATCAAGTATTGTTTCTTTATAGTAACCCTCATATCAACCACAATTAATAGACAATATAGAAGCGATAATAAAAAATTTATACATTATTGTCTATTAAAAATGATAGACAGGTGAAAATATGGTTAAGAAACATGGATTATTAACAAATAAACAATTACTTGTCTTAAAATATAGGTTTATGAATATGAGTTTTAGAGAAATAGCGTCAAAACTCAATGTTTCACATCAAGACATAGCATTGATTTATAAGAGGGCATTAGAGAATATAGAAAAAGCCCGTGAAACAATAAAGATCTTCGATATACTGTCTTCTAAGATAAAAATAATTATTGAAGAAAATACCAGGTTAATAGATATTCCTAGAATAGTTTTTGATGAAGCTGATCGTATAGGTATAAAAGTTAGAGCTGATTTTACATTATTGTTTAAATTATTAAGATTTAAGACTAGAAACTGTATACGTGGAAATAGAGTTGTAAAACCTATCGTTATATTAATTAATAGTGAAGGAGAAGTAAATGTTTATCCTTATAGCGAAGTAAGAGATTATATCAGATACTCTTTTGATCCATGATAACGAGTAATAGATATTTATAATGAAATATATAGTTTGAACAAGTTGAGAAGAATACTTTAGAGGTTATAGAAGTGTTTCCTACATATAGATCTATTGGTAAGAGGATTAGATTTAATAGGATTATGGGTCGTGGTAGAGCAATAATATTTGCGTTTGACCACGGTGTAGAACATGGACCAAGTGATTTCCCAGAAGATAGAATTGATCCCCGGATAGTATTAACTGAAGTAGTAGAGGCCGGTGTTGATGCTGTAATGTTATTACCTGGAGTCGCTAGATTAACTAGTGATATCTGGGGTGGTAGGACTAGTTTAATCCTTAAATTAACTAGTAAAACTAATCTTAGACCAGAAGAGTATAGGTTGATACAGAGTATTTTTGGTTTTGTTGAAGACGCTATAGCTCTGGATGCTGATGCTGTGGCAGCAACTATTTATTGGGGTAGCCCATTTGAAGATGAAATGCTTGAGATATGGTTTAATATACGTGAAGCAGCTGATCATTATGGTTTGCCTTGTCTACAACTAGCATATCCTAGAGGACCCACGATCAAAGATAGGTTTGATGTAGAGATTGTTAGGTATGGTGCTAGAGCAGCTGCTGAGAGTGGAGCTGATCTTATAAAAACATACTATACTGGTAGTAGAGAATCTTTCGCTAAAGTAGTCGAGGCCGCTTCCGGAGTACCAGTATTGATGAGCGGTGGGCCGAAAACACCTAAAGCAATAGATTTCCTAAAACAAGTACGTAACGTTATAGATGCTGGTGGTAAAGGGGTAGTTGTTGGTCGTAATGTTTTTCAAGCACCGAATATCAAGTCTATGATCAAGGCTATTCAATTAATAGTATACGAGGATCGTTCGCCGGAGGAGGCTGTTAAAGTGATAAAGTAGATAAAATATTTTATAAGTAGAGTTATGGTGTAGTTTTTGATTAAAAAATTAGATGTTCTATGTATAGGGCATATACTCGTAGACATACGTTTTCTCGTAGACAATCTACCGGGGCCGGATGAAGAAGCTGGTATATTAGATGAGAGGAGAGGAGTCGGCGGATCCGCTGCTAATGTAGCAATAGCTGTTAAGAGACTTGGTTTAAATTCTGGAGTTATTGGAAAAATCGGGTTTGATAATTTTGGTAGAATAGCTGTAGATGATTTATTGAGAGAGAAGATAGATATATCGGGTCTCAAAATATCTTTAACAACAACTACTGGTTTTAGTGTTGTAGTTAGAGATTCACGTGGGAGAATAGTTATCTATGGTTTTAAGGGAGCTGCTGAAGAACTATTACCTAATGATCTAAGCGTAGATCTAGTCTCTAAAACAAAATATTTACATATCGCTAGTTTAAGACTAGATACTACTATCAAAGCTATAGAATTAGCTCGAGAATACAATGTAAAAGTTTCATGGGACCCTGGTAGGAGATTATCTGTGCTTGGATATAGGAAATTAGAGAAGATCATCAACTCGATCAATATATTATTTGCAAACGAGAAAGAAATACAGAATATTACTGGTATTAGGGATTACCGTGAAGCATCTAAATATCTGATCGATAAGGGACCAGAGATCATAATTGTTAAACGCGGAGATAAGGGGGTATATGTATTGACCAGCGAGAAAGAGTATATTCAACCAGCTTGTCCAGTAGAAACCATTGTAGATACAACTGGTGCTGGAGATTCTTTCGCTGCAGGCTTTTTATCAGGGTTAATACGTAGGTTTACATTAGAAGATACGATCAAATACGCATCCATAGTTGCTGCATTAAAAGTATCACGTCTAGGATCACATAATACACCAACACATAATGAAGTCTTAAAATATGGAGAGAAAAACACAGTATGCAAATTAACATATCCTAAACCATAAAATTATTAATAACTGTTTAAATACAAAATAAAAACACGATAAAACATGAAGAGTCAATCTAAAACCACTCATGTAAAAATAATATTAATACTAACATTTTTACTAACCCTACTCTACACACCAACAATATACTCTAACACCAACATATCGATAGTTAAGAAACAAGAATACAAAACTTATCCTAATAATGCAGTATTTGAACATAATAACACATATACCATAGGCGACTATGACAAAGATAATAGACTGGAAGCAATAATAACGTTAACAAAGGATCGAGAAACCGGATTATTATTCATAGTAGAAGATACCAAGATCGAAGGGAAAATCATATTTAAAAACTTTAAACCATATAGGACATTTATATTGAATGATCAAATATATGTTATTGGATATTTCACTAAGAATAAAACCTTCGGTATAATCACTCTAGATAAAAATCTAAATATAATTGATAAAGTACTGTTTAATAAGAAATACCCGGAGAGCCTATCTATAAAGGTTGTATCAGAAACAAGTATATATGGTGACGAAGTTCTATTCACAATAAATATTGCAAGTTCAAATATCTTTAAACCAGTTTACTCGGATCTAATCATGTACAATGTAAGTAATAGATCCTTTAAAATACTCTATATTATAGACTATTTAGAAAACGATGTTAAACCAGTTAGGATCGGGGATAAAATAATCTGTGGTTCAGTAATAATAGAGACTAGAACTGGGAAGATCTATGAGATCATACGTGGTATCCGTGAATTACCGCATAGAGTACATGATCAATTACTCTTTGATGATAAGATCTATACACTTGTATCCACACCATACGCAACATATTTTACAGTATATGATCTATTGGGAGAAAGGCTTGATAAAATGAAGATACTAAGCTATGATGAAGTAGTTAAAACATCTCTCATAGAACTAAATAATAACTACTACATTTATCTACAGAAATATGTAAGCAAGAAAGAACAACATGTATTCATAGAGTATTATAAAACCATAATATGTGATCAAAACTATACAGAAAAACTAGCATTTAGCACATCTAAGAAATCAGGGCTAGGTATTGGTTCTAAATATGCATACATCCTACATGATAACGAACTCTACGTGTTTAATGGAACATATGCTGAGAAACTATACATTAATCTTACAAATACAGAGAATCTAGATGTTAAAGATATAATAGTATTGAAGAATAACATTGGAGAAGAAACACTAATAGTATTGTATCATAGTGGTTATACATTATTAAAGTTAAGTTATGGATTCCAATTATTAAGTGATACTATCTGGATATTAATTGGAGTATCTATAATAATCCCATCAATACTGTACCTTATTTATAAGTTATTAAAGAGGAGAAGTAGACATAGTTAATAATTGAAAACAGGATCAATTATTTAATAGGTGCGCATATACCTTGGTTATTGTTCATTGTAGTAGATGCGGGTTTAGATCGGATAATTATCGTGGATTCTATTGTCCAATATGCGGTTCACTACTAGATGTTATTCATGATTTCAAGTATAAGGTGAACAATAAGAATACAGGTATATGGATCTATGAATCGATGTTACCTAGTTTTAAACATAGAGTCACGTTAGGTGAAGGATCCACGCCTCTCATCGAGTCATGTAGAATCTTTCGTGAAACAGTATTTTTTAAAGATGAAGGGAGGAATCCAACTGGTAGTTTTCGTGATCGCGCAGCTGCATTGATCGTTAGTGATGCCTTGGATCTAGGCGTTAAGCGTTTAGTACTTGCAAGTGATGGTAATATGGGTGCTAGTATAGCTGCTTATGGGGCTCGTACTGGTCTGCCAGTGACCGTCTATGTTCCACCATGGACTGATCATGAGAAAATTGTTTTGATGAAAGCCTATGGAGCTAATGTCTTGATCCATGATAAATCATTGGATAAGCTTTTAAAACTAGTTGATCGTAGGTCTAGAGATGGATACTATAATGCTTCAAGTACATACAATATCCTATCTATTGAGGGATTAAAAACTATAGTATTAGAGATCCTCTATCAACTAGGAAAAACTCCTCGAACAATAGTATTACCCCTTGGAAGCGGGTTAACTTTACTTAGCCTATATCATGGCTTCCACGAGTTACTTAAAAACAACATAGTATCTAATATACCTAGATTTATCGGTGTAGAAACTTGTGGTAACCCAATATATTCCTCAATCACTAGAGGTATAAGTAGATGTGGTGAAGAACCATTACCGGGGCTCTCTTATAGTAAACCATTAATTATGGAGAATGTAATGGAGATCATCGAACGTTATGGTGAAACATTAGTTGTTAATAGGAGGAAAGTAGTTGATGCAGCACGTGAACTAGCACGTAGTGAGGGGTTATTTGTTGAACCATCATCAGCAGTAGCATTAGCTGGTGCTTTAGAGATAGGGTTAGAGGATTATACAATTATACTATTGACCGGGCATGGATTAAAAGGTCCCTCAGTATATAGTAGAGCTAGTAAAGCTAGATCAACTACATTATTTCCCGGTTCAACTAAGAAACTAATACTTGATCTATTGAGAGAAAAACCGGGTTTAACTGGTTATGAAATTTGGAAATTATTAGGTTTAAAAATTAGTGTTCAAGCTATTTATCAACATCTACATGAACTAGTTAATCGTGGATACTTGATTGTTAGAGAGGATGAGGGGTTAAAGAAATACTACTTAAAGAGTATTTAAAGCTTTTCTTAAAGAATTAACTTTATACTACACAACAGTTATTTTTATCAATTGGTGTTATTTAATGAAGAGAAAGAGATTCGATATAGTTGATGCTATAGTATTTACTGTAGCTGTCTATGTAGTAACGGTTGCTATACAGATCTATCAACCAACAACCGGTGGGTATTTCAACCTAGGAGAATCAGTTATATATTTAGCAGCTCTACTTAGAGGCCCATGGATAGCCGGTTTCGCTGGTGGTGTTGGTGCTGCTTTAGCTGATGTTTCTACGGGATATGGAATATTTGCTCCCGGTACACTCATTATAAAGTTTATTGAAGGCTTAGTAGCTGGTTTCTTAGTCGAGCATTTCCGTAAAACATCTGGTGCAATTTTAAGTATAGTTGTTGGTGGAGTATATACCATTCTACTACTAGTTTTTGCTATGTATTACTGGGTTGGCGAAGTATTCTTCGGTCCTGAAACATATCTAGCATGGAATATAACTGAGACCTTCGGATCAACAACCATATACCTACCATTAACGCTATGGATCATATTAGCTCTAGTAATTGGTTCAGCAACTACATACGTATTATTTAAGAAATATATTCATCAATCAGAAGCATTACTATTATTAGTCGCTGGTTCATTAATGGTTCTAGGATATTTCCTCTACGAATACTATATAAGCAATCCATTAATGGGTATCCCATCTATAAATGCATTAGCCGAAATACCAATAAATATTGGACAAGCAGTAATAGGAGCATCAATAGCTATACCAGTAGCTGGTTGGTTGAGGAGAGCTGGTTATGGAAAACAAAGTACTAGCAGCAAATATTAAAGAAGCTGGCTATGATAATAAACCAATAATTAAAAATATATCCTTCGATCTAAGCCCCGGAGAAATACTAGTTGTAACCGGCCGATCAGGTTCTGGTAAAACAACACTACTCAGATCAATAACTGGACTAATATATGTTAAACAAGGTTTTTTCCATGGAGAAATAAGGATCCTTGATAAAACATATAAGAAACCAGACCCACTAGAGATCCTATCAATAACATCATATATACCACAAGAACCATGGTATAGTATAGTAGGTTATAGTGTTAGATCAGAGTATTGTCATGCAGCTTCTATTAAAGGATTAAAATGTGAATTATCAAAACTAGAAAACTATGGATTACAAGGCCTAGTAGATCATATAACATATGGTTTAAGCTCCGGCCAAATCCAGAGACTATTATGGGCTGAAACAATAGAGATTAGAAATCCTCTCCTATTAATGGATGAACCATACACCTACATCGATCTACAGGGTAGAGGAGTTTTTAAGAAATATATTGAGAAATATATTGGAGAAAATGGATCAATAGTTATCGTGGACCATATACCCGGTAATTGGAGTGAATTTGAACCAAAAATGTTGATCTTAGAAAATGGTAATCAGAAATACTATGGTAAATACATAGAGGTTGATACCCCGAAAACTAGTTTCTTAAGAGAAAAAACCGGATCAGATGAGAAGTTATTAGAAGCACATGATCTATGGTACAAATACCCCGGATACCAAATGATATTGAAAGGAGTAGATATCGAGGTTAAGAGAGGGGAAGTAATTGGGTTGATCGGAAAGAATGGTTCTGGTAAAACAACATTACTCAAACTATTAGCCGGGATCTATAAACCAGTACGTGGTGAAATAGAGAGATACGGTTCAATTATCTATGTACCTGAGAATCCACTACTATACTTTACATATCCAACACCACGTGAAGAACTATATTCTTCAAATAATAATGTGAAATTAGTGGAGGATGTGATTGATCGGTTTAATCTATGGAGTGTATTGGATAAACCATTAGCTAAACTAAGTAGTGGTGAACGTAGAAGAGTAGCTATTGCATCTAGTTTTCTAAGAAACTATGATATATACTTATTAGATGAACCAACCGGTGGATTAGATTATTATAATTTAATAGAGATAATTGAATCGATCAACCACCTACGTAGAAATAAGTGTGGAGTAATTATTTCACATCACGACCCAAGACTTAGAGGATTATTTGATCGGGAATGTATATTGGAGAATGGTGTTTTAAAATGCAATTGATCGGTGTATTGATAAATCATATCTATAGATCAATGTTTTTAACCGGTGATCAAGGGTTAAAGAATACAGATTCAATATTAAAGATCATATTTGTATTCTCAACGATCTACTCCTTTATATTGTTTAAAGAATATTTAACGATCTATCTATTAACATTATTTATCATACTTGGTTTGATAGATAAGGGTGTTAAATGGTTTTATTCAGTATCAATATTATCATTAATACCTAGTACTTGGTATAGTTTAGTAGCATATATTTTCTCGATAACCGGTATATCGGAGTATGTCTCTTTAATCCGGATATTATGGATATTTATCAGAACTTATACATTTACATATATGATTATATTCTATGTATCAATAATTAATCCATTAAATATATACAATTTATTATTAAAGATAAAGCTATCAAGATACTCGATAATACCAGTAATGACTTGGAGAATAATACCATATAGTCTAAATAACATGATCGATTCACTAGCTATTGGTCAATTGAAAAAAGAGAAAACAACACAGAGACTAGCACCAGCAATAGCATCAATGATCGAAACCGGTGAACTAGTTAAAGAATCAAGCTACTATAAAATCTATACAAAACCCCAGATAGAAATACCAATTAAAAAGTCAATAAAACACAACCTAATATTAATCATAACAACTATAACAACAATAACCCTAACATTAATCTAAAGATCCGCCAGCCACCGCTTCTTCATCAAAGATCCGAAGAGGCCGAGACTATCTTCATCAAAATATACTATCTCCTAAAAACTAGAATATATAGGTTAACTGTTTAACTCTAAGAGATACTAGAGAATTCTATCTAATGGTTTCCACTAGAAATGAGGGGTGTTACTGGGGAGTTACCAGGGAAAACAGTCATTTGATCAGCCGGGGCCTCGCTGGAAAATTAACTGAATGATCATGTAACCGGGGAGTGACACTCCACTATTTCCTTTGAAGATCGGTTTAAATAAGGTTTTTCTCTTTGAGCATAGTATATGGTATTGAACAACATGTATTGATTACTTTTAACTTGTATTCTTTAATGTATTTCTTTGATGGATTAACTATTCGGTCTATGAGTTTTTCTTCTATTACTATCCGGTCTAGTATTGGTTTTATCTTGTATGGTCTCATACATCCTAGGCTTGTTTCATATAGTTTTTTACGTGTATATCTTAAGATCTCTACTACTCTATCCACTTGGTTTTGATCGAGGCTTATTGATACTAGAAATACTGTTATTTCTGGTTTGTATTCTCTTAGAATATTAATTGCTGTATATATCCATCGATCATCTCTTGTAAAACCTATTGGTATATGTGGTACTATATGTGGTGGTCCATTCTCTAATAGTTCTTCGTATGTCTTGATATAGTCTTCTATGGTCTTGTTTAAATGTTTAAGATCACGTATAATATAGTTGTCTAGTACTAATTCATAATCAACAATATCTACTCCAACACTACGTATCTCCTCGATCAAACCACGATCAATTAATCCGGGATGAATACTTATTATCAGATCAAAATCTCGCTTAATATCACGGATCACCGGTAGATAGGGTTTGACCGGTAATATTCCTTCACGTGTAAATCCACCACTAATAAGTAATCCATATGCCCCCCTCCTCCAATAATATTTAGCTACACTATATAGTTCACCGGGACCCTCTATATGAACCATACCCTTCAAATAACGTCCTCTACAATAACTACACATCAACCAACACCTACTACCAGTAATACTTATAGATGGGAAAAACTCGCCTGGAATAAATACTAGTGGTTTAGGTATAGTCAGTTCTATACTCACCTAAAACATATTAGTTAATAAATCAACACTACTATGAATTATGGGGTTAATGGTATTCTTTTTAGATCTGGGATTTTATCGAAATCTCTATCATCAGATATTATCTCATCGCCTATTATAAGCGTTGAAGCAGCTATTAAACTATCAAAGAATGGTAAACCGTATTTCTCCATTAGATCAATATGTATGATTAATAAATGGGTATTGATCGTATACATTTCTTTTATACTATATATAGAAAATATTTTTCTTAAAGCTTTCAAAGCATCTCTTATATCTTGAGAGCTTCTACCATAAGATCTAAGTACTATTAAGAACTCGAACAAGACAGTATCGGGTACTAATAGTTTCCCCATGTATTTCTCGAGTATATTTAAAGCATACTTGTGTTTTGGATTATGAGGACTTAATGCAAAGAGAAACTCAGTATCGATTACGGGCATGTTTTATCAACCATTTAAAAGCCTTCTCCTCAGCTTCTCTTTCAATATATTGTTTAGGCAGAGTTTTCTCTAGAGTCTTAAAAGGATCATTGGGTAATGGTTCGATAATAATACTTTTACCAACAACATATACTAATACTTGATCACCCTCTCTAAGCTTAACTCTACTACGAATCTCTTTCGGAATAACAATAGTATATCTCTTACCAACCCTAACAATTACAGACAATTTAAATAACCTCAGACAAAAATATAGCAAGTCAGATATTTATGCTTTGAATCTACTTTAGCTAGAGAATAAATCGGACTATGAAAATCAGTGAAAAATATTTATTAATCACCTTATCCACGTTAATCGTGCTTATTCACTATGATTAAATTATAGGTAAGTGAACATTAATTATTTTAGAATAACTATCTATTAAACTTACTTAATTGCTTTAATTCTTCAATCAATCTTCTCTTATATTCTTCAAAATGATCATTACCATATATGTTGTAGAAGGGGCCTTTAGGATTTTCTGTATAGTATGGTCTATTACAGTGCGGACACCCGGTTGTTATGAATATTTCATAGTATTTATCAAGGTTACTAATTATTTCCTCGATCAATTCCCTCTTAACTATTCCATCCTCAACGATTTCTTCGAGTTTATAGTTTTTCTGTAGGAAATATCTTATGATCTGTGTTGATCTATAATATCTTAGATCAACTAATGGACTCCTCTTATCTATCGAGGTATATGGGAATAATGCTATGTTACAACCTATATTAATTAGTTTTTCCATTAAAGAGTAGAGTTCTAATGAGTCCTCACCTAATCCAACTATTAAATGTACATATACATGTTTTTCTCCAAAAATCTCTAGTGCATTCTCTATAAACTCCATATAGACACTCCAAGTATATGGTTTACCATGTTTAATAAATAATATTGGAGTAGCTGTATCAAGTCCTACTCCTAGGTAATCTACGCCTAGATCATATAGTTTCTCTAAATAATACTTGCTTACCGGTGTAGTAGCTATACTTACTGGTAACTCTATATTCTGTTCTCTCAGATACTCCATGATCCCAACTGTTTCTTGGATAAAATATTTCTTCAATATAGTCTGGAAACAAATACGTTTAAACAATTTCTTTTTATCAATTAGTTTCTCAACAATACTACTTAGTTTAACTGAATACCAAGTTATACGTGAGAGATATTTTTTAGAAACTCTACTGCTAAAGCTTTGACTACAAAAACTACATCGAGCTAAACAACCATATGGAGAGTATTGAAGCATGTATAGTGTTGTAGGTTTATATTTCATATTCAGAGAAACTAGATCGAGTAATGCTAGAGAACCAATAGATACTCTAATTAAACCCTCACTTACTTCTCTAATCAAATTATTAAACACCTATAAAACACTATTACTGGTTATCTAAGATATTTTATGTATTACGTAGTAGATTAATAATTGTAGAGGAGGAAAAGTATTGGATCAAAGGTATAGAGAAGCTTTGAAAAAGATCTTAGAGTTGAGGAATAGAGAGAAAGGAGGAAAAACGAGGAGATCGATCGAGGAATCCGTTAGAATTGGTTTGTTAGCTAAAAAACTATTCAATAAATACTATAGGGTGGTTAAATGGGAGAAAGAAGAAAGGGTTTTAGAGATGAAGATATAGAGAGATATTCAGAGGAATTACTTAGAGAATATATGGTTTTTAGAGAGAAGATCATAGGAGAGAATGATGAAGTAAAGAGGTATTCGTTGTTTCTCGGTTTTATAAATAAGTGGTTTATAGGAAAAGACATTGGATACATGGTTTTGACTGGTGGTTTTGCAGTAGAGTTGTTGTGTGGTAGAGTTTATCGGACATACGATATTGATATCATAACAAGTAATTTATCCGTAGCTAGGGTTCTTGAAAGATTCTTGAATAGAATCTCTGAAAAGATAAGTAGAGGGTATTTACCGTTTTATGAAGAAATAGCTTCTAAATCTATAGATATAGTATCGACTAGTTATACTCGTAAGAAAAAACCAGTTGAGATAAAGATCGATGACCTACTTGTATATGTTGATCCTCCGGAGGAACTGATCGTGAATTACTTAGTTGCATGGAAGTATTGGGATTCAACGATTGATAGAGATAAAGCTTTATGGTTATTAATTGTTCTAAGCGATAAACTTGACCGAGAATACTTGTATGGGAGGGCTAGTGAAGAA
Source organism: Desulfurococcales archaeon ex4484_58 (assembly GCA_002254665.1). Taxonomy (GTDB): domain Archaea; phylum Thermoproteota; class Thermoprotei_A; order Sulfolobales; family Desulfurococcaceae; genus EX4484-58. Next base: position 13,183 of record NJDP01000023.1, read on the forward strand.
GGGGTTCTTGATAAATTAGAGGAACTTATTAGTTATACTAAATAGTCTAATCTTAGAATTCTAGTTTTATAAAGTCTTGTTTAACACTATACTTATACTTCTTATATTCTCGATCATCAACTGGTTTTCTCAATATAAATAGTTTTTCGTGATAAATTAATAGGAAATCTCTCTGTTTTAATTTACTCCATATTTCACGTGTAGTCTTCATTTTATGTTGGATCTTAACTATTTCTTCTCTCAATATAAAACCAGTATCTAGTAGTACTTGTAGTACATAATGTGTGATCGGTACATAGTGTTTATGTATACGTGTATCACCAACCAGTATGCCTAGATGATGACCAGGTTTGAGGACTCTATATATTTCACTTGATATTTTCTTCATTAATTCTAGATATTCTTTTAATGATCTTGTAAGAGATAAGTCATTAACTATTTTTTCTCTCCGCCTACCATACTTGATAATGTTTAGATATGGTGGATGTGTAGCAACAAGATCTATTATATCTGAATCTATCTTATCTAATCTACAAGCATCTCCATGATAAATTTCGATCTTTGCATCTAGTATATCATTTAGACTAGCATCTACGCCGTTTGTAATTAAGAGTTTCTCTAGTTCCTCTCTACTATGTTTTTCTATGTTTTTCTCAAGCCAATATAGTCTATGGAGAGTAAGTATTACTGCGTTATAATTTATATCTACACCTATACAGTTTCTACCTAGGAGTTTAGCTTCTATACAGGTTGTACCAGAACCAATCATTGGATCAAGTACTGTGTCACCGGGCTTAGTGTATTTAAGTATGAGTGCACGAGCCATTTGTGGAGGCCAATTACCACGATAATCTCCTCTATGGGTAGCCCATGATCCGCGTTTTGGGAAGCTCCAAACAGTTGTTGATATATCTGTTAATTCTTTTTCTTCTGGATAGAATCTTCTAATCCTTATTGGTTCAAGTTTTATAGTTTTATCCTCTATAGTGATCTCATCGTATTTCTCGATGTATTCTAGATACTCTCTATAAGTTATTTTCTTCAATTCTACACCATTACCTCGTAGTTATTATATGTAATGTCTAATATATACATTGGATTCGTACATCTATTATTTTATAGTAGAGGTATAGTAAAATATAGGAGGGCTGATCTAGTGTGAAATGGAGGCTTATCATTGACCGTGGACGTGATCCTTATTGGAATATGGCTTTAGATGAAGCACTCCTCGTTATGCGTGAAAATAACCGGATACCAAATACTATTAGACTCTACTATTTTAGTCCAAGCTCTATTACTATTGGTTATTTCCAGGAAGCTAGTGAGGTTGTGAATCTCGATTATGTTGTTAAAAACAATATATTGTTTACCCGTAGAATAACTGGTGGTGGTGCTGTATTTCATGATGAAAATGGTGAAGTAACATATTCTGTAACAGCTCTTTTAGAGGATTTTCCAAGTGATATTATAGAGAGGTATCGAGTGATCTGTAATGGATTGATCTATGCTATTAACTCTTTTGGTTTAAAAGCTATTTTCAAACCAGTAAACGATATATTAGTTAATGGTAAGAAAATATCTGGTAGTGCACAGAC